>NZ_ATYG01000019.1:0-64297 GCF_000427565.1 Carboxydothermus ferrireducens DSM 11255 | reverse complement strand
ATTACTACCCCTTCAACCTCTCCCCCTATTTGCCGGGCTAAAGTTACCATCTCAAAGGTTACTTTCTTTAACTTACCTTCCCTTTGCTCTGCTACTACCCATACTTTACCCATTAGCTCCACCCCCTATATTACCTTGGCTTCTTCCCGTAAGGCTTTAACTAACTTGGCTACCGCTACCGCCGGCTCATCGGTGAAGATTTTCCCCGCCTGCTTGCCTTTGGGAAGAAAGATTTCTTTTATCTCTACCTTGGGCGTGGCGTTTAACCCCAGGTCCGCGGCGTTTATGACCTTTAATTCTTTTTTCTTGGCCTGCATGATGCCTTTCATGGAAGGATACCGCGGTTCATTTAACCCCCGCTGGGCGGTGACAAGGGCCGGCAGGGGTACTTCTACCACTTCGGTGCCACCTTCGATTTCCCGGTGGCCGGTAATCTTGCCTTCCTCTACTTCTAATTTGGTGACAAGGTTGATTTGTGGTAAGCCTAAAATCTCGGCTACCCGTACCCCTACCTGGGCGGAACTGTCGTCAATGGCCCGCCAGCCGGCTAAAATAAGGTCGTATTCCATTTGCTGCAGCACTTTCGCCAGTACTTCGGCTACCACGCTTTCATCTAACTGCAGGCCGTCGGTTTTGACCAGTACCGCCCGGTCGGCTCCCATGGCTAAGGCCTGCCGTAACGCTTCCTGGGCCCTATCACTCCCCGCCGATACTACCACTACCTCCCCCTGCCCAAGTTTTTCCTTAATCCTTAGTGCTTCTTCTACTGCAAATTCGTCGTAGGGGTTAATGATTAAGGTTACCCCGCTGTCGTCAATTTTCCCGTCCTTTAATACTATCTTGGCTTCGGTGTCAAAGGTTTGCTTTAAAAGAACTACCAGTTTCACCTAATCTCCCTCCTTACTCTCCTTTAAATTCGGGTTTTCTTTTATTTAAGAAGGCATCCATGCCTTCTTTTTGATCACTGGTCGTAAAGCAGAGGGCAAACATCTCCGCTTCATACGCCAGTGCCCGTTCCAAATCCATATTTAACCCTTCATTTAAGGCAGCCTTGGAATAAAATACCGCAAGCTTTGCTTTAGCTGCTATTTTCTGAGCAATTTCTAAAGCTTTTGGCATCAGTTCTTCCGGTTCTACTACCCTGTTAACCAATCCAATTCTCAGGGCTTCCTGAGCATCTATCATCTCACCGGTATATAAGAGCTCGGCTGCCATACCTTTTCCTACCAGTCGCGGCAACCTCTGAGTACCGCCAAAGCCTGCAGTAACCCCTAATCCTACTTCCGGTTGTCCAAATTTTGCTTTAGTTGAAGCAATTCTGAAATCACAGGCCATTGCTATTTCACAGCCACCACCAAGGGCAAACCCGTTAACCGCAGCGATAACCGGTTGAGGAATTCTTTCAAGTTTTGATAACACCTTTTGCCCAAGCTTGGCAAAATACCTGGCTTGCCGGGGAGTAAAATTCCTCATTTGCGAAATGTCGGCTCCCGCCACAAAACTCTTTTCTCCCGCACCGGTTAAAATTACCACCGTAATGCTTTCATCCTCAGCTATTTTATCCAGTAAAGAATCTAACTCTTCTAACACTTCAGAATTTAAAGCATTTAATACCTGGGGTCGGTTTATGGTTATAATACCGACCTGGTCTTTCTTTTCAAACAAAATCGTTTTGTATTCCATACTTTCCCCCCTGTTCCCCTATTTTAAGAGGTGGCGAGCAATTACAATTCTCTGAATCTGATTGGTCCCCTCGTAAATCTGCGTGATCTTGGCATCCCTCATGTAGCGCTCTACGGGATACTCCTTGGTATAACCGTAACCGCCGAGCAGTTGTACGCAATCGGTAGTTACCCGCATTGCTGTATCGGTTGCATACTTTTTGGCCATCGCCGCTTCTTTGCTGTGGGGTAACCCATTATTTTTCAGCCAGGCAGCCCGGTAAACTAATAACTTCGCCGCTTCAATCTCCGTTGCCATATCCGCCACCATCCACTGAATCCCCTGGTTTGCGGCAATAGGCCGGCCAAATTGCTCCCGCTGTTTAATGTAGTTAAGGGTATACTCAAAAGCGCCTTCCGCAATACCTAAACCCTGGGCTCCAATCGCAATTCGCCCGCCATCTAAAAGTTGCATGGCAACTTTAAAGCCCTCGCCAATTTTCCCCAGAACATTTTCTTTTGGGACTATGGCATTTTCAAAATACAGCTCGCAGGTAACCGAACCATTCAGTCCCATTTTTTCTACCGGTTTAGAAATGGTAAGTCCCGGTGTATTTTTTTCAACTATCAAACAGGTAATCCCTTCCGCCCCTTTGGTAGCGGGGTCAGTTCTTGCAAAGGTAATAAAAACGTCGGCATAGCTTCCATTGGTGATGAAAATTTTACTGCCATTTAAGACAAAGTGATCACCTTTATCTACCGCTGAAAGCCTCAAGCTGGCCGCATCGGAACCGGAATTAGGCTCCGTTAAAGCATAAGCTCCAAGCATTCTCCCCTGAGCCATTGGAACTAAATATTTCTGTTTCTGTTCTTCGTTACCAAACATATAGATACTCATGCAGCCAAGCCCAATGTGTACAGCTAAAATCACCGCAGTTGAGGCACAAACCTTGGCAATTTCTTCAATAAATAAAATGTAGGAAAAGTAGTCAGCTCCTGCTCCTCCGTACTCTTCGGGAATGGGAATTCCCATTAAACCTAATTCCGCCAATTTATCTAACGTCTCCTTGGGAAAACGATGCTCCCGGTCGGTCTTTTCCGCAATTGGTGCAATTTCTCTTTGGGCAAATTTTCGTACCATGTCAACAAACATTTGCTGTTCTTCCGAAAGCTGAAAATCCATCTTTCCCCTCCCCCGTATGACCCCAAAAAGGATTAAGAATAGTTATAAAACCCTCTACCGGTTTTTCTTCCTAGCCATCCCGCTTTAACATATTGCCGCAACAGCGGACAAGGACGGTATTTGGGGTCACCATAACCGTTATATAGAACTTCTAAAATAGCAAGAACTGTATCAAGTCCAATTAAGTCAGCCAGGGCCAGAGGACCCATCGGATGATTCATACCAAGTTTCATAATGGTATCGATTCCCTCTACCGATGCTACCCCTTCATAGAGGCACCAAATAGCTTCATTAATCATTACCTGCAAAACTCTATTGGAAACGAAACCAGGAACATCTTTACATTCTACCGGCACTTTATCCATTTTGCGGCTAAGTTCCTCAATTACCAGATAAACCTCATCGGAGGTTTGCAAACCGCGAATTATTTCCACCAATTTCATCAATGGTACGGGATTCATAAAATGCATGCCGATAACCCGTTCAGGGCGCTTGGTTGTTGCCGCAATTTCGGTAATCGGCAAAGACGAGGTGTTGGTAGCCAGAATCGCATGAGGTGGGGCAATTTGATCCAGTTCAGCAAAGATTTTAGCCTTAACTTCCATTTTTTCCACAACCGCCTCAATTACCAAATCACAATCGGCAGCATTTTTTAAGCTATCGGAAGGCTTAATTCTTCCTAAAATTTCATTTTTTTCTGCTTCAGTTATTTTCCCTTTTTCAACAAACTTAGCAAGGCTCTTTTTTATCGTTTCTAACCCTTTATTCACAATATCAAGATTTAAATCATGTAATACCGTTTCAAAACCCGCTTGCGCTGCAACCTGGGCTATCCCACTGCCCATTTGTCCGGCCCCAACAACCATAATTTTTTTAATATCCATTTAAATCCCTCCTAATCCACTTTAATCAACATGGCATCCCCTTGGGCCGCTCCGCTGCAAATGGCAGCTATTCCTGTTCCTCCACCCCTACGTCTTAACTCATAAATCAGGGTCATTAAAATACGGGCCCCGCTTGCACCGATGGGATGACCAAAAGCTACAGCTCCACCGTTAACATTAACTTTTTCAAGGTTATATCCGGCAATTTTTTGACTGACCAAAACTACCGCCGCAAAAGCTTCATTAACTTCTAAAAGATCTATTTGTTCAATTTTCATTCCTTTCTTCGCTAAAAGCTTGTTAATCGCCTGTCCCGGTGCAGTTGCAATATATTTGGCATCTAAAGCTACTTCGGCATGGCCAAGGTAAGTCGCCAGAGGTTTAATTCCAAGTTCCCGGGCTTTTTCTTTACTCATTAGAACCAAAGCTCCTGCTCCATCATTTACACCGGGGGCATTTCCGGCAGTAACGGTCCCGTTGGCATCAAAAACCGGCGGAAGTTTAGAAAGAGCTTCAATCGTTGTATTGGGACGCGGCTGTTCATCTTTTTCAATGACAACGACCTCTCCTTTTTTCCCGGGTACCTCAACTTTGACAATTTCATCGTTCAGCCGTCCTTTTTCCATTGCTTCTTTAGCCCTCATTTGACTGATATATGCCCATTCATCCTGAGCTTCCCGGGAAATACCATATTCCTTGGCAACTTCCGAGCCGTGAACCGCCATGTGCCGGTCATAAAAAGCACACCAGAGACCATCATGCACCATTAAATCTATAGCTTCAAAATTAAACATTCTCTGTCCCCAGCGAGCACTGGGCAATATATACGGGGCATTACTCATGCTTTCCATTCCGCCTGCAACTGCCACGTCAATTTCACCTAAAGCAATCATCTTTGCCGCCATAGCTACCGCGATTAAACCGCTGGCACATACTTTGTTTACCGTTACTGACGGAACTTCCCAGGGTAGACCCGCTTTTCTTGCCGCCTGCCGGGAAGGTATTTGACCCGCTCCTCCCTGTAAAACCTGACCCATGTAAACATAGTCAAACTCTTCCGGACTTACTCCGCTTCTCTCCACCGCTGCCTTGATAGCTATTGCCCCCAGGTCAACCGCTTTTAAAGCCGAAAGTCCCCCACCAAACTTCCCAAAGGGTGTTCGGGCCGCACTTACAATAACTACTTCTCTCATTTTCTCCCCTCCTCAAACTCCCAATGATTAAAAATACAAAAAATTCCGTTTTTTCTCTTTCTAATCCACCACCCCTCGTAAAAGAGTAAAGCGAAAACCATATTATTTTAAATACGTAACTTAAGATAAAATTCCTGCTGGTTTGACTAAATATTTTTTATATTGTTAATTTTTGAAATTGTTTGTGTATTTTAATCTACTCGTTATTTTGCTTAATTATACCGTAGCAAAACAGTTGAAAAACATCATCGCTAAGTTTTGCCAGACTATAACGGCGGGACGATAATAACCAGGAAGAAACTGTTTCATCCAAAGTTCCGAAAATCATCCGCCGAATGACCTTTGTAGAAATATCTTTGCGAAAAATTCCCTGTTCTTTTCCTTCTTCTATGACACTTTCAATAATATAAAAATAATCCTTTAATAATTCCGACAATTTTTGCCGCAAATCTCTATCAGCCTGACGTAATTCAATCTGGGTAACCTGGGCAAAATTGCGGTCCTTTTCGGAGTTCTCCAAGTGCATAGTTATAAGTTTTTTTAGTTTATCCAGTGGCGTTTTAGCAGCAGCTATCTCGACTTTTAAGTTAGAAATAAACTCCCCATATCTCTTTTGAAAAAGGGATAAAAGTAAATCCTGTTTATTTTTAAAATAAAGATAAATTGTTCCTTCAGCTACGTTAGCTTCCCGTGCTATTTTTGAAATTTGGGCTTTATGATAGCCAACTTCCCCGATGATTTTTGCAGCAGCATCTAAGATAGCTTCATATTTATCTATGCTCTTTTTGGCCATATTACCCTCCGTTTTTTCTTTAAATTATAACACAATAACTTAAAAAAGTGAATGAGTATTCATTCAGAATTTAAGATTTTTTTCGTAATTTTTAAAAGTTTTAAGATCTAAAACAAAATTAGGACTGCCAGCTTGTTATTTTTGAGGAGCTTTTCTCCTCCGGCTAAAAAATAGGCACTTACCGGCAATCGGTAAGTGCCTAAGAACAAGGCGGGAGCGGTTACTCCCGCATTTATTAAATGGGAGAGGAGAAAATAAGCTAAGCTTTATAACCAAGGTTATCAATGATAACCTCTGCTACCTCCCGGGCTAACTTAATTGTATTAACCGGCGGAAGTTTCGCAAACTTTCTAACCACCGCCAGATAAGTTCTCTGCTCATCTCCTTCGGAAACATACGCCAGGAGGTCTTTAGCAAGTTTTTCAATTTTAGCAAAGCTCTCAGCCACAAAGATCTTAACATACTTTTCCTGCAATTCAGATCCGGTCTTTACAGCCCTTAAATAAGAGCTTTCCATGGCATAAATTTCAATTGCCATATCAGCTATCATTCCCAGAACTTCCTGTTCTTGTTCAATTTTCTCCTTAAATTTCTGAACTGCCAGCCCTGCAGCCATTAAAGCTAACTTTTTAGCCCGGCTAATTGCTTCTTTTTCCCGGTTAAGTCCTGACACATCTTCCACCGGCGGCAGTGGGGCTACAATTTCACCCATCAACTTCTGGACAGCAGCCAGAAGCGGAAGCTGACCCTTTTGGGCTTTTCGCAGTAACTGGGCCGGAATAATTAGCCTGTTAATTTCATTGGTACCCTCAAAAATCCGGTTAATTCTTGCATCCCGGTACATTCTTTCCGCCGGATATTCCTGGGTATAGCCGTAACCGCCAAAAATTTGAACGGTCTCATCCACTACAAAATCTAAAGCTTCGGAAGCAAACACTTTGTTTATAGAATACTCAATAGCATATTCCTCAATGCCTTTAGCCACTTCAGCACCGGATTTGCCTTTAACATCACCTAAAATCTTATCCATCATTCCGGCAGTGCGATAAACCATACTTTCTGCAGCAAAAGTATAAGCTGCCATTCTGCCGATTTTGTTCTTAATTAAACCGAAGTTGGCAATTGGTTGACCAAATTGACTTCTTTCGGTTGCGTACTTAACAGCAGTACTTAGGGCTAATTTGCAGGAACCAGCACATCCAGCTCCAAGTTTAAACCGCCCGATATTTAAAATGTTAAAAGCAATTACATGACCTTTACCAACTTCGCCCAAAACGTTTTCCACCGGAACTTTGACATCTTCTAAAATAACCTGCCGGGTAGAAGACCCTTTAATACCCATCTTCTTTTCTTCCGGTCCGAAAGATACCCCGGGAAAATCCCGTTCCACGATAAAAGCTGTAAACTTATCTCCATCAACTTTGGCATAAACAATAAATACATCTGCAAAGCCCGCATTGGTTATAAACTGTTTGGTACCGTTTAAGATGTAGTATTTACCATCTTCACTTAACACAGCTTTAGTTTTTGCTGCCAGAGCATCGGAACCGGAACCAGGTTCGGTTAAACAGTAAGCTGCAAGTTTTTCACCGCTGGCAAGTCCGGGTAAGTACTTTTTCTTTTGTTCCTCAGTACCGAAATATACAATTGGTAAAGTACCTATACCGGTATGTGCCCCATGCGCTGTGGCAAAGCTACCCTGGCCAGAAACATTTTCTGTAACGATAACAGTACTTACTTTGTCCAGTTCCATACCACCATATGCTTCAGGAATATCTACCGACAAAAGTCCTAATTCCCCGGCTTTACGCAATAATGTTGGAACTACACCTTCAACTTGATTTTCTATTTCTTCACTCTTGGGCAATACTTCATTGTTAATAAAATCTTTAACCATTTTTGCCATCATGCGGTGCTCTTCGGTAAAATCTTCCGGTGTAAAAATCGATTGAGGCTCAGCATCTTTAATTAAAAATTCGCCACCTTTTAAAACTTCAGACATCATAAACCCCTCCCGTTTGAATTAAATTAATTCAAAGACTCCGGCAGCTCCCATACCGCCACCGATACACATTGAAACCACACCGTATTTTGCTTTACGCCGCTGCATTTCCGAAAGAAGAGTTGCCGTAAGTTTAGCACCGGTACAGCCCAGCGGGTGACCGAGGGCAATAGCACCGCCGTTGGGATTAACTTTCGCAGGGTCAATTTCTAAAGTTTTTATTACAGCCAGTGCTTGAGCCGCAAAAGCTTCATTTAACTCAAATACGTCCACCTGATCTAAGGTAATACCGGCTAATTTTAAGGCTTTAGGTATAGCTACCACAGGACCAATACCCATAATTTCCGGCTCCACTCCGCCTACGGCAAAGGAGCGAAATACAGCAATTGGTTTTAAGCCAAGCTCTTCGGCTTTTTCCGCCGACATTAATAAGGCTGCTGCAGCACCGTCACTGGTTTGCGAAGAATTCCCTGCTGTAACCGTGCCACCCTGCCGAAAAACCGGCTTTAACCGGGCCAGAGCCTCAAGGGTAGTATCAAAGCGCGGACCTTCATCTACTTCAAACATTTCGGTTTTCTCAATAACTTTCTTTCCGTCAAAGATTTTTTCAACTACCGGTACCGGAACAATTTCATCTTTAAATTTACCGCCCAATATTGCTTCCTTTGCTTTCATGTGGCTTTTATAGGCAAACTCGTCCTGCTCTTCCCGGGAAATATTATAGCGAGTAGCCACATTTTCAGCAGTAAGACCCATGCTGAGATAAGCATCGGGCATTACATTCATTAATTCCGGGTTGGGCAAAAGGTCATTTCCGCCCATCGGTACCATACTCATACTTTCGATACCGCCAGCTATTACCACATCGCTCATTCCGGTCATAATCTTCATTGCCGCATCGGCAATGGCATTTAAACCGGAAGAGCAAAAGCGGTTAACAGTAACACCGGGAACTGAGTAGGGCAAACCAGCTCTTAAAGCAACTACCCGTCCTAAATTCATCCCCTGTTCCGCTTCGGGAAAAGCACAACCAATGATAACATCTTCAATAATCTCCGGGTTAATTCCCGTCTGGTTGATAATTTCCTTTATAACCAATGCTCCCAGATCCTCCGGGCGAGTATTTCTTAGTTTTCCCCTGGGAGCTTTTCCTACCGGAGTTCTTAATGCTTTTACAATTACCGCTTCACGCATAGCATCACCTCCTAATTTCTAAGCGGTTTATTTTTAAGAAGCATATGGCGAATCCGTTCCTGTGTTTTCCGTTCGCCGGCTAAACTTAAAAACGCTTCCCTTTCCAAATCTAAGAGATACTGTTCAGTTACATAGGTTCCCGGATGGACATTTCCACCGGTTAAAACATAGGCAATCTTCTTGGCAATATGAGCATCGTATTCAGTGATGAAATTGCCTTCTTTCATATTGTGAATAACCGAAGCTAAAGCTGCATAACCAGAGGTGCCTAAAACTTTTACGGGCTTGGGAACCGGCGGACGGTAACCCATCTTCGACATATAAAGAACCCGTTCTTTGGCATCATGAATGAGATAATCCCGATTCATCGTGACACCATCACAGGGTCTCAAGAAGCCAAGTTTCTTAGCTTCCTGACCGCTGGTAGATACGCGTGCGGTTGCCGCCAGTTCAAAAGCTCTAAAGATAAACGGCTTGTAATCTACCGCTCCGGCTACTCTCCAGCCACCGGTATCGCTGGCGTATTCGGTCATGCGGTAGACCAACTCTTTAAGTCCGCCGCCAGCTGGTACCAGGCCTACTCCCACTTCAACTAAGCCCATGTACGTTTCCGCTGCCGCCTGAATACCATCGGAAGCCAAACAAACCTCGCAGCCACCACCCACAGTCATCCCAAAAGGTGCAGCTACCACCGGTTTGTCGCAGTACTTCAACGTTAAGAGGCTGTCCTGGAAGGTCTTTACCATGTAATCTAATTCATCCCAATCTTCATCTTCAATGGTCATGAGAATTAAAGCCAGGTTAGCACCCACGGAAAAGTTTTTGCCATCATTGCCAATAACCAGACCCCGCCAGTTCCTGCTGACCTCTTCGGTAGCTCTTCTAATCATGGAAAGTATGTCATCACCAATAGCGTTGCTCTTGGAATGGAATTCCAAGAGAGCCACATCATCCCCGATATCAATTAACGACGCTCCCTGATTTTCAAAAATAACTTTATTTTGAGCTTTTAAGTCCTTAATCACATAAAATTCTTTCGGCAGTTCAACTGGCTTATAATCTTCGGTAGCAAGATCAAAGTAGTAAGTCACGCCATTTTCATATTTGTAGAAACTCTTGTACCCTTTGGCCAGGAGCTTTTCCACAATCGGCGGAATTACTTCTCCTTCTTCCCTCATTCGGGCTACAGTTTTTTCTACCCCAATAGCATCCCAGGTTTCAAAGGGACCCAACTGCCAGTTAAAGCCCCAGCGCATGGCCCGGTCGATATTAACAATATCATCGGCAATTTCGGGAATCTTAGATGCAGCATACAGCAGGGTCTTTTTCATTATTCTCCAGACCAGAGCGGCCCCTTCATCTTTTCCAGAAATTAAGGTTTGCAGTTTGGCTTTTAACCCTTCCGCTGCTTTAGCCGCTTCTAACGATGGGTAATTAACTTTTTCCTGGGGCTTGTATTGGAGAGTTTTGACATCCAGGCTTAAGATTTCTTTACCTTCCTCGGTTTTAACTTTTTTGTAAAATCCCTGACCGGTCTTATCCCCTAAAAGCTTATTGGCAACCATTTTTTCTAAGAATTCCGGCACCCGGAAAAGTTCTTTTTCCGCAGGATCGGTAACATTATCATAAACGTTTTTCGCTACGTGAACTAATGTATCTAATCCAACCAAATCAGCGGTACGGAAAGTTGCACTCTTCGGCCGGCCCATGACAGGACCGGTAAGAGCATCGATTGCTTCTACAGTATAGCCTTCTTCTAAAGCTTTCATTATTTGTAAAATCCCGTAGACTCCAATGCGGTTACCGATAAAGTTCGGAGTATCCTTGGCAAAAACAATACCTTTGCCCAGTACCCGTTCGCCAAATTTAGCCATGAAATCCACTATTTCCGGTTTGGTCTCATTTCCCGGGATGATTTCTAATAGCTTCATGTAACGAGGAGGGTTAAAGAAGTGCGTTCCCAGGAACCGTTCCCGGAACTCTTTGGGCATGTGTTCAACCATTTTGTTCACGGAAATTCCGGAAGTATTGGTACTGATGATTGCCGTCGGCTTTAAATAGGGAGCAATCTTGGTAAATAAATTTTTCTTAATCTCAAGGTTTTCTACCACAACCTCGATAACCCAATCACAGTCCTTTAACAGGTGTAAATCATCTTCTAAATTACCAATAGTAATTAAATCAGCATTTTCCGGTACGGCAAAAGCCGCCGGGGATGCTTTTTTCGCCGCTTCCAATCCCCCTTTAACAATCCGGTACCGAACCTCAGGACTTTCTAAAGTAAGTCCCTTTTTTTCCTCTTCGGGGGTTAAATTAAACGGCACAATATCCAGCAAAACCACCGGGATACCGGCATTGGTTAAAAGTGCGGCAATACCACTTCCCATTATCCCGGAACCTATAACCCCTACTTTGTTAATCTTGTACACCCTCATCCCTCCTTGAGTTAAAATATGAATGAATACTCATTCATTATGCTGGTAAAAAAAGAAAACCTTCTTACTTTGTAATTATATTCTTAATTGCCGCAAAATTCAATATATTGTTCTAAAATTTTGATAATTTATTTCAAAAGTAAGTTACTTTAGTCTTTTATTATTCTACCTCAAGTATTTGGGGATCATAAGGTCCCATTGACGCAACAACGAAGCGGTCGTTAAATTTAGTAACCAAGATTATGTATTTATCATTTTTTTCGTTTTCATTTTCAAGTAAAAAATAAGTCCTATTTGAATCACCTCGAAGCTTAGATACATTAAAATCCTTTCCACCGCCAAAATTCAAATAATTACTTGCGGTAGGGTTACCGGTAGAGTCGGGAACCGGTAAATATTTATTTACCTTTTTTATATCGTTACTTTTTAATGCTTTGGCAAAAGCTTTTGCCAGTTCTTCCGGGGTTTGGGGATAAGAATTAAATGTAGTTTTGATTTTCATGGTTATATTATCAATAAAATTATTGTTGATGATTTTATCCAAAGGTGTATTTTCTAATAAACTACACCCACTTAAAGAAAAAAGGATAACCACTAATAGTATTACTCTTCCAGTACGATACATCATACTCACTCCTATAAAGTTTAAGAGCAGGGTCGGGTTTTACCCGACCCTGCAAATTATGCTTACGGCAACAAGTTGTTAGTTGCAGCATAAGTTGCTTCGTTAATAGTACCCATATCATCAAAGAGGTGATATGCGGTGGAATAGTAGCCAAGGAACTTCTCAGTATCTTCTCTGGTGAATACCGGAATATTACCGGTTGCCACACCTGCATCGTGACAGCTCATGCAGAGAGACTTAACCGGCAACTTAAGTTGATACTCGTACTTATCGCTGTGCGGATCGTGACAGACCATGCAGTCCATCTGGCCATTGACAAAGTGCTTGGACTTGTAGTAGAAGCCCTGGTGAGTATTGCTGTTATGGCAGCTACCGCAGGACTGAGCCTTGGTCGGTAAGCTAATACCGGTTAATGCACCATCCTTAGTTTGGAATGGCAAACCAACCCTTACAGCATAATTGTACTGCTTCCAGCCAGTGATGTTCTTGCTGCTGGGGGCTGCAACGTGGGCACTTCCGGGACCGTGGCAGGCCTCGCAGTTAATTTGTAATTCTACAACCCCAGTACCGTCTGATGCAGTAACAACGCCACCATTGGTAATAAGGGTGCGTAATGTAGCCTTTGGTGTTCCACCAGCATTGTAATAAAAGTCTGTTACGCCCTGTGGGAGTGAAATGTAAGGAATACCAACATTGTAAATCTGCTGGGCAACATCCGTTGTCAATGGAGTTGCTTTGGCAAAGGTATAGTTGTTAACTGAATGGCAGTTGATGCAGGTAAGCGTTCCACTCTTAGAAACTAATTCATACTTGCCTGTTGTCTTATTATATTCAAGTTCAGCTTTCCGTTGGTATGCACTTCCATCCCAAACCGCAACATAAGCTGCTTCATCCGGCTTACCCCAAAGGACAACATCAAAGGTTGATGTCTTTCCATTAATCGCATCCCAAATATAAACAAACGGAGCAGTGGTTTTTAAAGCCGGGTTATCGTTAAATACACTTAATAAAGCAACCGAACCCTTATACGCTCTCTCCGATGGAGCAGAATTCTTGTCAATATTGTAGTAGGTTGCCATATTGTTGTGGTAGGTTTCTTTAATACCTTCAGCATAAGCAGCGTGACATTCAACGCACTTAGCCGAGCCCACAAACTTGGCATTAGCTTGGGAAGTACCATCACTTACGTTAGCAGTTGGAGTTACAGCATTAGATTCGCCTGCATTGGCAGCATAACCTTCGTTAGCAGGACCTTTCCGGTGGCAGGTTTCGCAGGTTCCCATGTTGGGTGCCCGCTTTAACGCTGAAGAACCGGCAATCTCATCAATTACCTGACCGGACCAGTAATCATTGGTTAGTGTTCTTGTCCAGAAATCTTTAGATGTACCGTGAGCATAATGACAGGTGAGACAGGTCATGACATCGCCGTCACTCCGCTTTTCGTAGACCATGTTGGTTAACGGCAAGAAGGCTTTAAACTCGTCAACCTTAAAGCCAACCTGGTGCCGGTATGCTTCCGTATACTGACCGGTTAACTTATCCGAAGAACCGGTACTGGTAGCTATATTTCCGGTATCGGTGTTGTAATCGGTGTGACAAGCGCCGCAAAATTGATTGATTCCGTAAGTGTGCTGGACGAACTCGCTGGATTTTAGGTAGTCTTTTACTTCCATTTTGACCTTCAAAGCAGGATAGAAGTAAGCATACACTACTGTTACGCTTCCATTTTCCTGGAGTAATTTAATCTTGGTTTCGCCGCTGGTACCATCTAAAATATAGTCCACGCCTTCAGTTTTCAACTGCCCATTTACCCAAACCTGAGTCCCTTTGTTATATGGATAGCTTCTGACCCACTGGAATTTTTGGGCATTTTCATAATAACCTGTTACTTCATTATAAATGTACTCTATATTGGACTTATAGTTAAGGTAACTGTAAGCATTAACGTTGGGGTTTAAGATTCTGGCATTACCACCTAAGCCGTGGGGGCTGTGGCAGGATTCGCAACCAAAGGTAATGTCCCAGGCAGTTGCATTAGCTTTGTCCGGAGTATTGTTGATTTCATAATTACCGGTGGTATTTCCGCCAGGAGCTGCAAAAATTTGGACCGACCCAACCACGTTATGACGTGAAAGCGAAGATTCACTACCGGTTCCAAACATTCCCCCAAAAGTGGGATTTCCGGTATTAGCAATATAACCTTCTTCAACGTTATAGGTTGTACCAATAGTACCATCATGGCAGGCCATACAGGTATCATATACTGTTCCCCACTGCAAAAGGGTTTGGCCTACTGCGGTGTGAGTAGCATGGCAGGCTGCACAGGCGTCGGTATTTTTGGAGTAGTTGCTGTGAATGCGGTAACTGGCAGGATTTTGTTCATTGGGGAGGTAAATTTCATTGGGATAATAAGTTGTACCATCAGCATTAAATTTTGCTGGTGAATTATTATAGCCATAAACTGTTTTACTTGTAGGTGTAGGAATGTAACTTCCTGGGCCATAAACATCTTTATCGGTGGTTGGCACCAGCACCTGAGCGGCATAGGCCGTGGCGGTAAAAATAATTAGCATTAATACCGCCAGGATTAAAACAAGCCCTTTTCTCATGGTAAACCTCCTTGTTTTTATTACTACCCCAAGAAACCCGCTTCCTCTTCTCCTCTCCCCCCTTTCCGGAAGTAGACTGGGTCCCTCTGGGGCGGAATGCACCTCCTTGTGTAACTTTTCTCTTTTTAAACCCACTAATATATTTACGCCAATTGTAAATATTTTCCTCCTATTATTAAAAAAATTTTTAGTAAAACTATATTTAAAAAAACGACAAAACCCCTCACATCTTTTGACATGAGGGGAATAAAATAAACTATTTATTTGTATTTTCGCCACGCAATACCTTTTTCATTATTTTTCCGGTAGCATTTTTCGGGAGCTCCGGCAAAACCTCTACATAACGCGGAATTTTATAAGCAGCAAGTTTATCTCTTAAAAATTCGGAAAGTTCTTTGCGGGTAAGACTGTTATACCCTTCTTTCAAGGTTATAAAAGCTTTTACCGCTTCTCCCCGCACTCCATCCGGAACTCCCACCACCGCCACTTCCCTGACTGCAGGGTGATCAAGTATCGCCCTTTCCACTTCTGTAGGATAAACATTAAAGCCGCTTACTATTATTAAATCTTTTTTCCTATCCACAATATAGAGATATCCCTGTTCATCCTTTTTGCCCAGGTCACCGGTCAAAAGACCGCCATTTACCAGGACTTTTGCCGTTTCCTCGGGTTTATTATAATAGCCTTTCATGACGTTTTTACCAAAAACCATTAACTCGCCAACTTCTCCAGGAGGAAGCTCATTTAAGTTTTCATCTACTATTTTTACCTCCATCCCCGGCAGCACTTTGCCGATAGAGCCGGGAATTCGCGGCCCCCTTCTTGGATTCAATGTAACAATTGGAGATGCTTCGGTTAGCCCGTAGCCTTCGACAAGGGGAACCCCAAATTTTTCCTCAAAGGCATAAAAAAATTGCGGAGGCAGAGATGAGCCGCCTGATACGGCCAAATGTACTGAATTAAAGGCTTCCCTGGGTAAATATTCAAGAAGATATATAAACATCGAAGGTACACCCAAAAAAATCGTAATTTTTTCCGCTACCAGTACTTTCCCGATCTCCCGGGGATTAAAACCATCTTCAATGGTACAGGTTGCACCGGTATACAGGGGTGCCAGTAAACAGGCGGTCCAAGCAAAAGAATGGAATAAAGGCAGTACCGCCAGGTAGTTATCATTTTCATCAACTTCCGCAAAACGCGTAACCGAATCGGTATCAAAAATTAAATTTTCGTGGGTAAGCATGGCACCCTTGGGAAAGCCGGTAGTACCGGAAGTATACAGTATGGTACAAACATCATTATATGTTGGTTCAATAAACTTTGCCTCCAAGTTCATTATTTCCGAAGTCAAAGCTTCATTTAACACTATCACCATTTCTTCGGGTAACGGAAAACGCTCCTTTAATGTAAGCCAGATTTTTTCCTGAATTGCAACAAAACGGGCCTGAGCGTCACCAAAAATATATCTAATCTCTTCCGGAGCTAAACCCATGTTTACCGGTATGATAATACCCCCGGCTTTGACTACACCAAAATAAGTATAGACAAATTCCGGAGAATTACCTGAGACTAAGAGAACTTTATCTCCCGGCTTTAATCCTTTTTGCTGCCAAAAAACTGCATACTTTTCAATAATTTTCGCCATTTCCCGATAGGTTACTTTCCTTCCCCGATAACTTAAGGCCGGATGCTCTGGACGAAAATTATTTTTAAAAATTTCGTGCAAATACATTAACTTTACCTCCTTAGGATTTACATAATTTTTAAACGTGTAATCCCATCGCCAATAAATTTTGCTCCCAAAACAACTAAAAAAATGCCACAGATAAATATTATAAAAAGATAAGCCGTTTGTTTAAGATGTTTTCGACCGCGGGCAATCAAGTACGAAATAAAACCATACCAGCTAAAATCCGCAAGCAAGTGACCAAGTAAAAAGGCACCTACTCCAAAAACTCCAACAATCAGGGACCTGGTTAAATAGCTTAAACCAATCGTCGCCCACCAAAGGGACCAGTAGGGATTTGCCAAAGAAACCAAGGCCCCATTAAGCATTAACCGACCCGGCTTTTGGGGTATTGAACCACTTCCGGTTAAATCAAGGGAAATTTTTTTATAACCGGCATCTCTGGTCATGGTAAACCCAAAATAAATAAGCATCACCCCGCCCAATAGTCCAATGGCTCCAGAGACGTAAGAATTTGTAAGGATTTTCCCCAAACCCAAAAGTATTACCACCACAAGCGCCGTCTCTAATAGCGCATGTCCCAGGATTAAAAGCGGGCCTGCCCAAAATCCCCGCCGTAAACTCTCGTTGATGTTTACCGTTAGAAGCGGGCCCGGCATCATCGCCCCGGAAAAGCCAACAATAAACGCCGTAACAAACAGACCAAATACTTCCATCTCTTTTCCCCCTGTCTCTTAACATTAAATTTAATATTTATTATATTCTATATCTTATAAAAAACAGAGTTTTTCCGTCAAATCGTTTTTAAAAAACAAAAAAACCTGCATTGCTGCAGGCTTTTCTTTCAAGTGGTGCCGGAGACCGGAATCGAACCGGTACGGGCCTTTAAGGGCCCCCGGGATTTTAAGTCCCGTGCGTCTGCCAGTTCCGCCACCCCGGCGAATTTATAAAAAATTATTTGATTGTTTTCATTGTGGAGGCGGCACCCGGATTCGAACCGGGGAATAAAGGTTTTGCAGACCTCTGCCTTACCACTTGGCTATGCCGCCAGGTTAGATAAATAATGGAGCGGAAGACGGGATTCGAACCCGCGACCCTCGCCTTGGCAAGGCGATGCTCTACCCCTGAGCCACTTCCGCCCGTTTTTTGATGGTGCCACGGGACGGAATCGAACCGCCGACACGAGGATTTTCAGTCCTCTGCTCTACCAACTGAGCTACCGTGGCAAGCTTTATGGCGGAGCTGACGGGATTCGAACCCGCGATCTCCTGCGTGACAGGCAGGCATGTTAGGCCCCTACACCACAGCTCCGCATCTTTATCTGCCTGTCGGCCCAACCGACATTTATTATAATACATGACATTTACTTAGAAGTCAACTACTTTTTTTGAGTTTTTTATTTTTTCAATGTTTTGATATTACCTGGTAATATTAAAAGATAACAATGCCCGGCGCAAAATTTTGGCCGCCAAGAGCGATGTACGTTCCGAAGGATCATAGACGGGCAATACTTCAACTAAATCCATGCCAACAATATTTAAAGAACTAAGTTTTACAATGGCTTCCATTATCTCAATGCTGGTAGCTCCCCCCGGTTCCGGGGTTCCGGTTCCCGGGGCAAAGGCCGGATCTACCACATCAATATCCAGGGAAATAAACACCGGCTTTTGCCCAAGTTTTTCCAACGCTTTTTCTACACCCGCCAACACGTTTTGGCCAAGATAGTTTGATTTTTTTGTAATAAACTCCTTTTCCTCTTGGGTACCGGAACGGATACCGATATGATAAAGGTTTTGCGGCCCAATAATTTCCGCTACACGCCGCATAACCGTTGCATGGGAAAGTTTTTCTCCCTGATAATGATCCCGCAAATCCGCATGAGCATCAAAGTGAACTACAGCTAAATCGGGATACTTTTCGGCAAATTCCAGGATCACCGGATAAGTAATTAAATGTTCGCCACCGATAATTAGCGGAATTTTACCGTCACTCAACACTTTTTTCGTTACTGTCCGGATGCTGGTAAAGCTTTCTTCAATCCTGCCCAAAGTCAGCGCTACATCTCCCATATCGTAAAAGTTTACGTCATTAAGACTTTTTTCCAAATCCCAGTCATACTCCTCTAAACCAAAGGAAACCTGACGGATATGCTGGGGAGCCATGCGGGCACCTGGCCGAAAACTGACGGTAAAATCCATGGGAATACCAAATAAAACAAAGGCAGCACCTTCATAATTGTCGGAACTGCCCATAAAACCAGTAAATTTTTCAACAGGAAGCATTATCTCACCTTCTATTTGATTATCTCGGCAATAAAGTTTGGCAGCATAAAAGCCCCAAAGTGAACCTCAGCATTATAGTATTTATTGCTCGGATCAACAAATATATCTTCTTTTTTTACCGCCAGCGGGTCGTATTTCTTCGAACCTAAAGTAAAAGTCCAAACTCCGCTGGGATAGGTGGGAACAGTAGCAAAGTAAAGCCTGGTAATGGGAAAATTCTTTCCTATTCTTGTAAAAGAATTTTTAATTATATCTCGATTGAAAAAGGGGGATTCGGTCTGGGCCACCATAATCCCGTCATCTTTTAAGCTCTCATAAACTTTTTTATAAAAATCTTCACTAAAAAGTTCAACCGCCGGTCCTACCGGTTCGGTTGAATCAATGATTATGACATCATATTCCCCTTTATGTTCTTTTACATGTTTTATCCCATCCTCGACTCTTACTTCAACTTTAGGGTTCCCCATTAATGCAACGGCAATTTCCGGTAAATACTGCTTACTTACCTCAATTACTCTTTCATCAATTTCCACCAAAACTGCTTTTTTGACCTTAGGATGTTTTACTATTTCCCGAATAGTTCCGCCATCGCCGCCCCCAATTACCATAACCTTTTCAGGGTTGGGATGGGTATTTAAAGCCACGTGGGCAATCATTTCATGATAGACAAACTCATCTACAACCGTTGTTTGAACCATCCCATCTAAAACGAGCATTCGTCCAAACTGCAGAGTTTCAATTACAGCTAACTCCTGGAAAGGTGTTGTTTCCGTGTGCAATGTTCTGGTAATTTTACAGGTAATACCCACATTTGGAGTTTGTTTTTCGGTAAACCAGAGTTCCATCCTTATCCCCCTCTATTAGTACCAGAGCGGTACCGCGGCGAAAGCACAGCCGATTTTTTCAACCCTGTGTTCAGCAGACTTAATTATAGTTTTATTTAAAGCAATGCCCCTCACTTTAAAGGCTTCCTCTAACATTTGGGCAATTCTTTCTTCCGCCTCTTTGGCTGAACATTTACCCGAAAACTCCATAATTACCCCGAAATGATCAGCTTCTGAAATACCCACCCCTACAGCAGCAGCAATTAACTCACCGGGAGTGTCAGAAATTATTGCCCCATAAGCTGTTGGAACTAATGAACCCGGAGGAATCACAAGGTCATTATCCAGTTCGCAATTGGGCGGCAAAATTGAAGATACCCGCAGCAAGTTGACATTCCCAATCCGGGCTTTTAATAAGGCATTGTCAAAAGCATTTAATGCAGTTTCACCTTCCGCAGCGGCGGCTGTCACAAAGTATTTCTTTGGGGTTGGTAACATGTTTTTGCCTCCTTTTTTTAACTTTCCAAATTAAACAATGAATATTATAGCAAAAACCTGAAAAAAATAAACATCTTTTAACATTATTCTTAAAAATTTTTCGTAATGGCTTAATAACCCGTAAATCCGCTCCCGAATTGCCATAAAATGCACAGCTTTAACGCCTTTTCGTAAAACTCCCTGCCCCTTGCATCCATGTTTTGAGCCAGTTTAATAAACTCATTAATCTTAACCACCATAACGCTCCTGCTTTCCAATTGTATTGTCATAAAAAATTAGGGTACGAACCAGCTCTTCATGACTAAACCCCTGGGGGAAATTACCCCACTGTTCGCCAGTACGCGGGTCGTAATGCTCCGCCATTAATTTTAACGGACTTGCCGATTTTAAAGTCCTTTCCAAAAATTTCTCAGCTTTCTCCAAGCATCCCATTCTTAAATACTGACGGATTAACCAAAACGTACAAAGATAAAAGGGCAAAACTGCTCCTTCAAACCGCAAAACCGCGCCGTGAAAATTAAGCTTTTGCTCAATATACTTTACTGTATTTATCATTCTTTCGTCCATCGCAGGTAGCACACCAAACTCGGTTATTGCCAGAACCGAACTATCAGCAGGAGCATCAGGACCATAATGCTGGAGAAAAGCTTGCTTTTCTTCACTGTATCCCCGGGATAACAGATTTTCTTTTATTTCTCCGGCAATTTTTAGATATTCCCTGGCCCGGGGATAATCTTTTAATGCCGACGCAATTTTAGCCCCGGCGATCATTCCGGCATAACACATTACCTTGCCAAAAACCCACTGCCGTTTTTTATCCCTAAACTCCCAGATGCCGTGCTCCGGTTTATCCCAGTTGCGGGCAGTAAACTCTAAGGCTTTTTTTATTTTTGGATAGGCTTCGGCTAAAAAGTTCGCATCCCTGGTAAAAAGCCAGTGTTTCCACAAGCCATAAACGATATTCCCTTCATTATCGAGCTGCAGCTGTTCCGCCGCTTTGTTGCCAAAACGAATTGGTTTTTCCCCCTCGGGCCCCGATAACTCCGGCAAAATTATTTCGTAGGAACACAATCCTTCAATGGTATATAAGGGGTTTTCAAAGTGATCCGCTTTCTCTAAAAGTTTTAGAGAAAACTCATAAAACTTTCGGGATTCTTGATGAAATCCCGCCAGATCAAAGGCATAAGCGGTATAAAAACCGTCTCTTAACCAGCAAAAACGGTAGTCCCAATTATCCTCTCCATTGGGGTAGGCTGGAAACGAAGCGGTGGGAGCAGCAATAATAGCTCCCGTTGGTTCATAGGTTAAAAGTTTTAAAACCATTAAACTTCGCTCGTAAAACTCCTGCCAGGAAGCTGGAACATTTTTTAGCTCCTTTTTTGGTAAAAACCAGCGCTCCCAAAATGCCATTACCTCAAAAAGTTCTCTATCGCTTATCTTAACCAAAGCCTGATATGCCTGTTCCAAATTATTACCATAACTTAGCACAATCTGTAACCTGTCGTCGGAAATTTTCCTGAAATCAATAAAAAAACTCACTCCAGGCCCTTGCACCTGCCATTGCTGCTCAGTTTTTTTTACAGCAAACTCTAAGTGATTAAATTTTGTTAATTCTACCTCAACTTCAATTTTAGCCACGTCCCCAAAAACTTCGCGAACCAAGAGATTTTTTCCCCAGGGCATATAATCCACAACTCTATATTCCCCGGAATTAGAAACAATTATTGTTTCTAATACCGCTCCCTTTCCCAAATACCGTTGGTCTTTTGTAAAAGTCTTTTCCCCTAATTTAAGGGTTATTCCACCTCCAACTTGCGGCGATAGAGCTTTTGCAAATACTGGTAAGCCATCGAACTTAGGCAAGCAGAGCCAGCATATTTTGGCTTCGCTATCTATTAAAGCTGCTGTAATGCCATTACCGATAATTGCCCAACCCTTTTTCTCCATAAACCTCACCCTGCTTTCGCAAGCTTACCAGTAAATTAGTAAGTGGAGTCAGCCAAAGATAAAAAGCGTATAAAATGTAAGCTTTTGGGTTCACCTGTAAAGCCGCTCCTGATAAAATTGCTGCCATATTCCAGGGAATAAGTGGCGCTAAAACTACTGCCGAATCCGCTAAAATTCTTGAAAGTTCGTTAGCATTAGCCTTACGTTTAAACTCATCCCTAAGGGTCATTCCGGGAATCATTATAGCTAAAGCTTGGGTACAGGTCACCATTAAAAGCAATACTGCTAAAATCATTATGCCAAAGGTGAGGGAAAAATATGACTTAATATGAGCTAAAGGTCGAATTAACAAAGTAGTAAATACTCCCGTATTAATTAATATTCCTGCCATTGCTGATGCGACCAAAATAATCGAAACTAAAGATAAATACCTTAGCACGCCACCTCCCGCAAGGGCTTTAAGCCCCTTAGGAGCTTCAAAACCAGTAAATGACTCTAACAGAAGTTTTTGTATTGGAACCTTTTGATAAACAATTCCCAAAATAAAACTTAAAACTACATTTATAAAAAGGTTAATTTTTATGGAAACTCTAACCAACGCTAAAATAAGGAATAACAAAGGTAAGAGCAACAAAACCGGACTTAAGTAAAAGTTACTTTGTAACAGTTTTAAATAAGTAAAAGTTACTCCCGCTTCTTTAGTTGGATTTAACATGCCAAAAACAAAATAAAGAAAAATTGTAAGTACAAAAGGAAGGTAAGTAGTTTTTAACATAAGTTTTAGATTATCCTCAACCTTGGTGCCGGTAACTTCAGCCGTCAAATAAAGGCTGGTAGAAACCGGCGATATCCGGTCACCAAAAAATGCTCCAGCAACCACCGCACCGGCTATCATTTCCGGAGGCAAGTTAAGCCCCCGGCCAATTCCCATCAATACAACTCCTAAAGTACTAATGGTTCCAAGGGAAGTACCGATAACTAAAGATAAAAGAACACTTAATAAAAAAACCTCTACCAGGAAAAACTTTGGTTCAACCAACTGTAAACCATAATAAATCATGGTAGCAATGGTACCACCGGCTAACCAAAGAGCAATTAAAGCCCCAAGCAAGGTAAACATTACAATGATCGTCCAAACCGACTTAATTCCTTCTAACGCAGACCGATAAATAAATCGATAATCATAACCATCAATTAAAGCAAAAATTATTGTAAAGAAAAAAGCCAGTACCATCGGGTAAACCGGTGACAGGTTTAACACGGTTATCGCCAAGATTAAAGTAACAACTGCAATAAAAGGCGGTAAAAAAGTGAGTCGGGGTTTAATTGATGCTGTATCCGTCATTTTTAAGCTGCTCCTTAATTTTAAAACCGTTAGAAAATTGGTTAAGAGATATGTAAAAATTTTCTTGGGTAGTAGCAATTTTTAAACCTTCATATTTTCCATCTTTTAACAATATTATATTTTTAATCTCCTTTTTTGGAAAAACCTTTTTTCCTTCCTGGCTTTCATAAATTAACATTTCCGGAGTTACCTCAAAAGTTACTGAAAGTTTTTTAAAGTTTTTCCGAGAAACAAGCCAGACCGGAATATTTATGAGATATAAACTAAGCACAATTAAAACAAATGCAGATACCGAAATTAAGCCACTTTTAACCCCTTGAGAGTATAATACCCCGGCTAAAACCAAAGGTGTACCCAGTAATAATATTAACGATGACAAAAGGTATTTATCTATCCTACTCTTATTATCAAACTTCATCCTTACCCTCCTTTAACCTAAATATATCTTACTTCCGTTATCATTCCAATACCAAAAATATAAGAACGCAATTTAAAACCTCCCAGAGAACACGGGAGGCTAAAGGTACACCTAATAATTTACGCTTAAAGCTTTAATTAACATCGTGGCATAACTTCCCCGGGGTAAAAAGAATTTTAATTCTAATTTCAGCTTTCCCGGGTAAAGTTCATCTTTGGCAAGGTTTCCTACATGAAACCCTTCGGGAATTACCACCGCAGGTCTTAAAAACGATTTAAAATAAACCTTACGAATTTTTCTTAAATTAAAATCACCACTTTTCAGACCTTCCCGTTCCAGGACTTTAAAGTACTCCCGCCGCACTTCCTCGTTGGGGAAGGGAACTTTTTGGGCTGCTGTTGGCAGCATTAAACTTTTTAAATAATTAAAACTCTTTTTCGGCAGTGTTAAATAAAATAAATAGTCATCCACTACCCCCGGATACGCTCTTAGCTCAATTCCTTGATTTAAGAGGACTTCTTTTAATAAGTTATTGTAAAGGTAACCTTGATAAGCAGCAAAGTAAAGGGAAAGCTGTTCTTTAGGAATTAAATTTATCGCTCCCGCAAAGTTTTTTGGTTCCTTTTCTAATAAACTAAAAATTTCCCGTTCCACTCGAGTTTTAGAAGCTTCAAGACACATGGACCAATTACCCCAGTTAGCCATAAAAAACCTTTTTCTTTCTTTTGCTTCCTTTGATTCTTCGGGATAAATCGAGGTTAAATAAATCTTTAAAGCTCCATTAAGATGACCCAGCAATAATTTTTTGGCAAAAAAGCCTTGTTCTTTATCGTAACTTCCAAAGCGCTGGTCATCAAAGTAATTGGGAAAACCGTACTTTTTAACGTTTTCTCCCCTTTTTATCAGGTCGCGCCCCTCTTCTCCGGAAAGAGCCCGTAATGTTATCTCAAAATGATTTCCCGCGATTAATTCCGGGCTCATTGGAGAATTGAGATAACCCATTAAAGTCAACTTTAAATTTTTTTCCCGGGTCGTTAAATTTTTGGTAGCTCTGACTGTTATGTATTGAAAAGTATGGCCATAGCGGTCCTTCCTTCCGCCATAACCAATTTCCGAAAGCCTTAAACCGTTTTCGGCAGCAATTCTCTGCAAGGCATCTAAAGTATTCCAATAGCGTTTTTCTAAAAGATAAACTTTAAAATCTCCTTCTTTTAAGATTGGTGCCTTGATTTCCTCTTTGACGATAAAATCGTCAGGTTTGACTTTAAGCTTCATCCTGTGACCTCCTGTCTTCTTTCTAATTTTATCATAACCTGGCAATAAACAATTAAAAAATTGCTGTCCAAAGCAAAATTACATTGCAGCTTCCAATTATTGCCGTTAAAAACCAGCCCAAAATTAACAGATATTTATTGGCAATATTATTTAAAAACCAGAGGAGCACGATTAAAACAAACGGCAAAACAAAGCTCAAAACCACCTGACTTAAAAGCAAAAGCTCTATTTCACCTAGGCCTTTTAAAAAGAAATACAGCGCCGGGGTTATGATTATCATTTTTCTCGAAAGTGCCGAAAGATTTACGGGTAAAAACTTTTCTAAAAGATTTTGTCCCGCTATCGTACCCGTGAGGGATGAACTAAGGCCGCATAACACCAGAGCCAATCCAAAGATCAGTGCTGCCCAACCGTTTAACACCGGTTCAAGGGTATGATAGGCGAGCCTCAGGGAATCCACCGCTACTCCACAGTCATAGAACATATCTTTGGCCACAACAATCATCGCCGAATTAACCAAAAACGCCAGATTTAACGCAATTAAATTTTCTAAAAAAACCACTGGAAAATCTTTAGTAGTTATTATTCCCTGCTTTAGTTTTTCCGCTATCAAATCACTGTGCAAAAAAAGATTATGAGGCATAACGGTAGCCCCAAGCATACTCAGCACTACAAAAAGAAAATCACCATCCAGCTTGACACCTAAATTAATGAGATTATTAATCTTGGGTTTTAAAATTAACAGCTCCATAAGATAAGTAAAACCTATAGCAGCTAAAAAACCCATAATTAAAAACTCGACTTTGCGATTCCCCTGCCTTTCAAAAAAATAACCACAAACAACAAATACCACGGCGATTATAACGCTTTTTAAAAGATCCAACCCCAGAATTAAACTAAATCCCAGGGCTGCTCCTACGAACTCCGCCACATCGGTAGCCATTGCTCCGGTTACCGCCAACACTCCGTAGAAAGCGACCAGAGGTTTCGGTAATTTTTCCACAATATTTTCCGCCAGGCTTTTTCCGGTCTTTAAAGTTAAATAGGCAACCAACGATTGAAACAAAATAGCTAAAAAATTGCATAACAGCACCGTTATTAACATGATCGAACCATAACGCGAACCTCCAGCAAAATTTGCCGCCCAGTTTCCCGGATCAATATAACCAATGGAAACTAAAAAAGCCGGTCCCATAAAAGCGGTAAACTTGTAAAAAAACCTACTCCGGGCTTTTATCTCCAAAACCATTGTTCTCCCTCCAGTCGTCTACTATTTTATGACCGGAGGCTAAAAAAGGTTAAAGCCCGGCTTAAAGCCGGGCTATTAGCCTTTTACTTTTTTCTCCCCTTTCCATTCTAAGTTTCTTAGAACAAATTTTTGGATCTTACCTGTAGGGGTTTTGGGTAACGCATCAACAAACTCAATTTTCTTTGGAACCTTAAATCCAGCCATTTTCTCGCGACAATACGCTATTAATTCTTCGGGAGTAACCGAAGCCCCTTCCCTTAAAACTATAAACGCTTTAGGAACTTCACCCCAGCGCTCATCAGTAGATGCTACCACTGCTACTTCATATACCGCAGGATGGGAATATAAAACGTTTTCAACTTCAACCGAAGAGATATTTTCTCCACCAGAAATGATAATATCCTTGGAGCGATCCATTATTTCAATATACCCGTTAGGATGCATTACTGCTAAATCACCACTGTGGAACCAGCCGCCAGCAAAAGCTTTAGCCGTATCTTCGGGTGCTTTATAATATCCCGCCATCACACCGTTTCCTCGCATAACAATTTCTCCCATGGTTTTGCCATCAGCTGGTACATCATTCATTTCTGCATCCACAACTCTTACTTCACCGGTAGTAACCATAGGTACTCCCTGCCTTGCTTTGTAAATAGCCTTTTCCTCGGCGGATAAATTATCCCACTCGGGATGCCATTCGCACACGGTAAAGGGTCCATAGACCTCGGTTAAACCATAGACGTGGACAACCTCAACCCCGAGGCGTTCCATTTTACTAATAATTGTAGGTGAAGGAGCTGCACCAGCAATAAAGGCCCGAATTGGGTGGTTAAATTTTAAACCTTCCGCTTTTTTAGCAGCAGTCATAGCATTAAAAACAACCGGCGCCCCGCAGAAATTAGTTATTTTTTCCTTTTCGATAATTTCCAGGGCTGCTTCCGGTTCAAATTTTCTAAAGCAGTAATGAGTAGCACCTACTGCAGTTACGGCCCAGGTAAAACACCAGCCATTGCAGTGAAACATCGGTAAAATCCAGAGGTATTTAGAATACTGATTTAACCCCATCTCAATTACTTCTGAAAGACTGTTTAAATAAGCCCCCCGATGGGTATACTGTACTCCTTTGGGAAATCCGGTGGTCCCGGAAGTGTAATTTAAAGTTATAGGCTCAAACTCATCTTCAATAGGTATTGGTAAATCTTCCGGCTCTCCCTCCTGCAAAAATTCTTCATAATCCACCGCCGGAAGTTTAGTTTCCCTGGGAACCTGATTTATCATTATAATCTTTTGCACCGTTTCCAACTGGTCGTAAATAGGTTCAATTAAAGATGCAAGCTCCGAATCCACAATCAAGATTTTACTTTCGGAGTGATTTAAAATATACAGGATTTCATTGGATTTAAGCCGGGTATTAATGCTCACCAATACCCCACGTGCCAGCGGCACCCCATAATGTCCTTCCAAAAAGGGATGAATATTCGGGGCAAGATAGGCTACTTTATCCCACTTGCCAATACCATATTTTTTCAAAGCAGAGGCCAGGCGATTTACCCTTTCCTTAAACTCCCGGTAGGTAAATCTCCTCTCCCCATCCACAACGGCAGTTTTCTCCGGAAACACATAAGCTGCTCTTTTTAAAAACCAGAGCGGTGTTAAAAGTTGTCGATTAACTTCAATAGCCATAAATACTCCTCCCCCTTTTTTTAAAATATTTTTTGTTTTTTGAATATTTATATTATTTTATATTTTTATTTTTTTGTCAATAAATTCCTTAAGTGTATACAAAAAACCGGTACATTCGTACCGGTTAGAAAATAAACTTCCTTAATATTTGCCTTGCTTCCTTTAAACTTGTAGGTATTCCCAGTTTTCCTTCAAAATCCTCAAAAAGCTTTACCAGTAATGGTGCTTTTAACCCATTTTGTTCTAATAATTGGCGATTGGTTAAGATGCTTTTATCCCCTTCCGCCACCACACGTCCAGCATTCAAAACCACCACATAATCGGCCCATTCCAGTGCCCAGTCCAGGTCATGGGTGCTGACAATTACCGTTTTCCCCTCATTATTTAACCTGTTTAAAATAGCAGTAATTTCTTCCTGACCTCTTGGGTCAAGATAAGCCATGGGTTCATCTAATACCACAATGTCCGGCTCCATCGCTAAAACTCCCGCAATGGCAGCGCGCTTTTTCTGTCCCAAACTTAAATGATGGGGCGGTCTTTCTCTTAAATCCCACATATCCACGGCTTTCAGAGCTTCCTCAACCCGCCTTAAAATTTCCTTTTTATCAAGTTCAAGATTTTGCGGTCCAAACGCCACATCATCAAAAATGGTAGAAGCAAAAAGCTGGTCATCGGGGTCCTGAAAAACAAGCCCAACCTTTTTTCTAATCTCCCGGATATTTTCCTCATTAATAACTTTTCCGAAAATCTTCACTCGTCCTTTACTTGCGGTATAAAGGCCATTTAAATGCAAAAGTAAAGTTGATTTCCCCGCACCATTATGACCTAAAATAACCGTTTTTGACCTTTCCGGTATAACAAAAGATACTCCATCTAAAGCCTTATTTCCATCGGGATAAAAAAACGTTAAATTTTCTATTTCCACCGCTAAATTCATCCCAATAACCCCCAAATTAACCGCCAGGCAAGCCCATGATATTCAAAATCAAGTAACATTAAAACCCAAAACACTATCAACAAAAAAAACACAACATCCTTCCGCTTTATTCTTTTTTCCTCAAGTACCGGCCACCTGCCATTGAACCCCCGGGCCAGCATTGCCCGGTGAACCCTTTCACCTCTTAAATAAGCTCGATAAAAAAGCATGCCAATAGTCTGGCCCAAAATTTTAAAAGTTCTTTTATGCCATAAATTTTTACCTTCCTGAAAAAGCCGTGCCTTCCTTGCGGTTTGTGCTTTTTTCAACTCCTCGGAAAATAAAGCTAAATAACGTAACATAAACTCGATAGTACCTATGAACTCCTGGGGTAAACGTATCCGTGAAAGAGCCCACAGAAAATCCCGAAAACCAGTGCTTCCAAGCATTAAAGAAATAAACAACCAGATGGTAACAAGCCTAATTCCAATTACCGCTCCTTTTATAAGCCCGGTCTTGGAAAAAACAACCGGACCTAAAGTAAAAGCTACCTCTCCCGGAGTCACAAGCGGTAGCAGGATAAGAAAAATTCCAGCAAAAGCAAAAAAGTACAAAAACCGGGTAAGCAAAAAGTTTAAAGGCAAACGGGCAAGAAGCACCAAGGTAATTGCCAGCCATAAATTAAGAAATAGCGGTATAAAACTTTTTATGATGCTGCTTAAGACAATTAACAAAAAAAAGCCTGTAACTTTTATCCTTGGATCAAGTTTGTTAAAAATGCGACTTTGTTTTTTTATATCTTCCAGGTGCCAGTGACTTTTTTTCATTTTACACCCCTTTTCCATTATGACAAAAAAAAGAAAAATAGCCAATAAGCGAAGCTGCTTACCGGCCGGGAATTTTATCTAAAATGCCAAGGTTTAGATAATTTTACCGGCTTCCCAGCTTTTTCCCAATGAACCAGGCAACCCCAAAAGTCAGCAATGTACCAAAAACTCCGGCTACCCCTGTTGCCAACTTTTCGTTTTTAATACCAGGAAAAACATAATCGGCAGCCGGTGAAACTAAAATCGTCTTGCTCCTTTCTTCCAAACCAAAATCCTTAAGAACTCTATCTAAACCATCCGGATTAGCCGAAGCAAAAGGCGACAATAAAAGCGCCAGCAAAAGGGCAGTAACTAAACCAATTAATATTTTATTTTTCATTTATTGCTACCTCCTTTATCCCTTGAAAAAAGCCTACACCAAAAATCTTTTCCAGATACGTTACCGCTATTAAAGTAATAAACGCTTCGCCTAAACCAATAAAACTATGCCAGAAAAGCAAAGCCCCGGCAGCAACTTTAAAGGACAGCAACCCTGATAATGAAATTTCAACGGATGCTGCTAAAGCTCCAGCCACCACCGAAAGCCAGCTACCTCCAATTAACCCTAAAGTTTTCCCGGTTTTTCCTGGAATTATTCTCTGCAGCAATTGGTAAAACAAATACCCCGTAAAAACCCCTATTACCGCCATGTTAAAGACATTAGCTCCCAGAGCTGTAATGCCGCCATCCGAGAAAAATACCGCCTGAACAAATAATACCGTGGTAAGGGCTAAAACGGCATTCCAGGGACCAAGTAAAGCCGCTGCCAGCATTCCCCCCAGCAAATGACCTGAAGTACCACCAATAATCGGAAAGTTTAGCATTTGTGCGGCAAAGATAAACGCTGAAACCACCCCGAGCATGGGGATTTGCCGCTCTCCTAACTGCCCTTTGCTTTTCTTAAGCGAAAGCCCTACCACACCTGCTGAAACTCCCGCCGTAGTTATCAAAACTTCCGGGCTTAAAATTCCATCAGCAATATGCATAAAATCCCCTCCTGAATGTTTATAAAAACAAAAAGCCACCGAAACCGAGCTTCCTGCTCCCGGCCTTCGTGGCTTTTTTGTCCATTTATAAAATTGTCCTTTTTGTTAACAACAAATCGATGTTAAACCCTTCTGGGTTTTGTTTTCTAATGTAAATTATACTACATTTATTCCTTTTTTCCTTCTTAATATAAAAATATTTTTTTCACAAATTACCTTTCCACCAGTACCGCCATACCCATACCACCGCCAACACATAAGGTAGCGATGCCCCGTCTTAAATTCCTCCGTTTTAACTCATAAAGTAAAGTTACTATAATTCGGGCTCCGGTAGCTCCGACCGGGTGCCCAAGACCAATACCACTTCCCTTTACGTTTACCTTATTCCTATCTAACTCTAAAAGCTTTTCACAGGCAAGGTACTGGGCAGCAAATGCTTCATTTAACTCAATTAAATCAATATCCGTTAGAAGAAGCCCTGTCTTCTTTAAAAGTTTTTGAACCGCCGGCACCGGTCCATATCCCATTAACTCCGGCTCAACTCCCGCCCAGGCATAAGCTCTAATATAACCAAGCGGTTCCATACCATACTGCCTTGCCGTCTTCTCCCGCATCATTAAAACCGCCGCTGCCCCATCATTTAAACCGGAAGAATTCCCTGCGGTAACCGTGCCGTCTTTAACAAAAGTTGGAGGAAGAGCCGCTAATTTTTCTAAGGAAATATCCCGGCGCGGGTGTTCATCGGTCGTCACCAAGACTTTTTCTTTTTTGTTTTTAACTTCCACCGGCACAATTTCCTCGGTAAACCAACCATTATCTATAGCTTCAACGGCAAGTTTATGGCTCCTGTATGCAATTTCATCTTGTTCCTCCCGGGAAATATTATATTTACGGGCTAAATTTTCCGCCGTTACCCCCATTAAAATTTTATGCAGCGGATCAGTCAAAAGCTCCCAGAGAGCATCGGTCATCTCCCCGTGGGTAAGCCTCTGCCCCCAACGGGCGGTTTTTAACACAAAGGGAGCCGTACTCATACTTTCCACACCACCGGCAATAATTATGTCGTTATCGCCCAAAGCCAATTCCTGATACGCCGAAATAATCGCCTGCATCCCGGAACTGCACTGACGCTGCACGGAAAAACCGGTGGTTGTGTAGGGCAGTCCAGCCATCAAAGCCGCAGTCCGTCCCAAATTTGGCTCATCGGTATTCATCAGGCAGTTCCCCAGTATTACCTCGTCTACTTTTTCCAGCGGAAAGGGTAAATCCCTTATCAACTCCTTTATAACTGTCGCTGCTAAATTACCTGCAGATACATTTTTAAACTGTCCCCCAAAACTCCCGATAGGCGTCCGTTTAGCCCGGACAATCGCCACATCCACCAAGCCTAATCCCCCTTGTTTTAAATTTATGTCTCTTTTTATGTTAAATGACAATTTTAAATATTTCAACAATTTAGCTGAAAAAAATTAATAAACTTCACTGGTTATAGAAACGGGTATATCTATAGCTACCGGAGAAGTTGGTAATTCCATTTTCATTCCACCATCTTTTCGTTTCTGTATCGGCAAAAGGTAGTATTGATAATGGCTACCCGGAGTAACCTGAGTGTCAGCAAACGAACCTGTGGAGCTCTCCCCAACCATAAAGGTCGAACTATCTTCATTTATTCGGTATATTTGGTAAGTATATCCCGGTTTTGGTTGCCAGCTTAAAACAACCCCTTTGCCTTCAACATACACTGCCGTTAAATTACTGTTTTGGGTTGCAGGATTTGGAGGGGTTTCGGGAGAAATAGACTTAGGTTCTTTCCCCTTGGGGAAAACTTCGTCAACTACCTGTCCAGAAGGAGTTAAAGGCCCAGCAATTAACCCGGTTTTTTCATCGATACTTACCCGCACCAAATTTCCCGGGATGGTAAAAGGCTTTTCCCCGTGCAGTTGTACAAAGTAAGACACTATTTTACGTAAAATCACCGCAGGATACGATCCTCCAGTAACACCCCGTAAATAATGAAAACGGTCGGTTTTATCGTAACCCATCCAAACTGCCACCGAAATATCCGGAGTATAACCTACAATCCACGCGTCTTTGGTACCCTTCTGTCCCGGAGTTTTAAAGGGTACTTCGGTAGTTCCAGTTTTTGCCGCTAAAACACCCCCAAAATTTGCCCTTCTGGCCGTTCCTTTTTTTACGGTGTCAACAAGCACATCAGTAATTAAATAAGCTGTTTCTTCAGAAATCACTCTTTTTTCTTCTAAAGCATTTTTTCTTGGAATCTCATTTCCATCTTTATCAATGATTTTAGTAATGATATGGGGCGTCCTATATATTCCGCCATTGGCAAAAACGGCATAGGCAGCAGCCATCTGCAGTGGTGATGCTCCCCGCTCTAATCCCCCTAAAGCCAGTGACAGGTTTTTGTCTTTCGCAGTTAATTCAAAACCAAACCTTTGAGCGTATTCATACCCGGTGTCAACTCCAATCTCATTTAAAAGCTTTACTGCAGGTACATTTAAAGACTCTACCAGTGCTTTTCTTAAAGTTACTCTACCGTGATAAGTACCATCATAATTTTTGGGCTTATAATCACCAAAAACTACAGGTTCATCAACTATAAAATCAGATGGTAAATACCCCTTTTCAAAAGCCGGAGCATAATCAACAATGGGTTTAAAAGCAGAACCGGGTTGGCGGTACATCATAAAGCTGCGATTAAACCCACCAAATCTTCCATAATTCCGGCCTCCTATTAAGAAAACAATCCCGCCCGTTTCAGGGTCAACTCCCGCAGCGGCCCCTTGAACTAAAATTTCGTCGGTATTTGGTGGAAAATTCTGGGCATTAGCAAAGACTTTTTCCGCATACCTTTGGATTTCCCGGTCAATGGTAGTATAAATTTTATAGCCACCGGTATTTAATTGTTCCCGGGAAAGTCCAAAATCCTCCTCACTTTCCTGTAAAATTTTATCGATTACCGCCGCATACTGATTGCCCTGATTTTGAGCCTTAGGATTAATTTTTATTTCTTCCTTTTTAGCCTTCTCCGCCTCCTCCTGGGTTAAATAACCCTGCTCCACCATTTTATCCAGTACAAGATTTTTTCGACTTACCGCTGCATCATAATTTATGGTCGGTGCGTAATAATTTGGTCTCCGAGGTATTCCGGCAAGCATTGCTGCCTCTCCCAGGGTAAGCTTGGAAGCAGGTTTACCAAAATAATTCTGGGCTGCTTCCTCAATACCATAATTTCCATTCCCAAAGTAAATCACATTTAAGTACATTTCCAATATTTCTTTCTTGGTATAAACCCGCTCAAGCTGAATCGCCAAAAGAGCTTCTTTAATTTTCCGGGCAAAAGTTTTTTCCTGAGTTAAATAAACATTACGCACTAATTGCTGGGTAATGGTACTTGCCCCCTGCGCAAGGTCTTGCTTTAAAATATTAACTACAAATGCCCGCAAAATACCCAGGATGTCAATACCAAAGTGCTGATAAAAACGAGCATCTTCAATTGCTACAAAAGCCTGAGGAACATATGGAGGTAGTTCATCAATTTTTACATAAGTTCGGCGCTCGCTTCCCGAAATTTGGGTTAAAAAACGACCATTTTTATCATAAATCGCTGAACTTTGCTGTAAATTATAAAGCTTATCAAAATCTTTAGCAGATAGCGTAAAACTCGCACATCCATTAATAAACAAGCTAAATAAAATTAATAATGTAAGCAAGGAAAATTTTTTGCCAAGTACCTTACTCATACCCGTTTCCACCTTTCTCCTGCAATGATTTCTTTTTTAAATATAATAATACATCTTACAACATTTTTCGAACCAGTTTTCTTACTTGTAATTATTTCCAAAAATAAATTCTTGACACCGTTTAAATGTATCTATATAATAAATCTTGCGAGTCACGTCGGAGTGGCGGAACTGGCAGACGCGCACGTTTGAGGGGCGTGTGGGAAACCGTGTGGGTTCAAGTCCCACCTCCGACACCATAAAGAAAATTAACCCGTAAACCTTTAAAGGTTTACGGGTTTTTGTTTTAACATGACGTTACTATCTGCCGGTTACATATTCATATTTCCTCCACCCACCATTAATAATTCAGGATTTAACATACCAAAGATCATAGCTATATGAGCTACTGCTAAAAAAATTGCCACAAAAACCGCATGTAAAAACATCTTTTGTTCAGGAGTTTTATTTTTATAAATAGCACCAAGCTCCAAAAGTGCCATACCCATAAGTGGTACTACTCCGGAAAGATAAAACCCAACTGCAATAATATCTCCAATACCACGCCAACCGCCTTTTGTAGTTAATGGAATAACTGCATTAAAGAAAAGATAGATAAAAACTCCCAAGAAATAAAACCCACCTATGATTCCCGCAACTTTGTTAAGTTTTCTTATTCCACTACCAGTATCTCGCTTAAATAAGATAAACAATTCCGTAATCGCCACAGTTTCAGCCAAAATAACGGGTATGGCCATAAAAATGATTAAATTCCACGGCTGATTGGTAGCTAAAAGCTCCATATAATGAGTCATTGTCACCTTTTTCACCCTCCCTTCTACATTATGTAGTTCTAAGGTTAGATTAAAACAATTGTGTTACAAATTTGTTAAAAAAATGATGCAAAATTTACACATTTAATGCCAAATAAAAAACCGACGGAAAAATCCGTCGATAAAGGTTAAAATAAACGTTTTACCGGTTCAATACATTGAGGTATATCCACCTGGGGCGAGTTAACCAGAGACGATACTTCAAAAATATCCATTTCCTTTTCCGGGTAAGGAGTAAGTAAGCTTTTAATTAAATTTACATCTTTAATCCCCAAATCTAACCAAATTGAAATTGCCTCATGGTTCAATATTACTGGCATCCGGTCATGTATTGACCTGATAAGTCTGTTAGCCTCCGTAGTAATAATCGTACAGGAATACAACATTCGCCCTCCAGGATCTTGCCAGATATCATACAACCCCGCAAAAGCAAAGGGCTTTCGGTTTTTCAACACTATCCTATAAGGTATTTTCTTTCCTCCGCTCTTTTCCCACTCGTAAAATCCATCGGCCAGCACCAAACAGCGCCTTCGGAAAAGAAGATTTTTAAAACTGGGCTTTTGGTCAACTGTTTCCGCCCGCGCATTAATCATTTTCTGGCCTATAGCAGGGTTCTTGGCCCATGCCGGTATTAACCCCCAGCGAAATAACTTTAAACGCCGTCCTCCTTCCCAGATTACCACCGGTACATCCTGGGTGGGAGCGATATTATACCGGGGTTTTAAAGGAAAATCTATAGGTTCTAAATTAAAAAGTTTTTCTAATACCGTAAAATCTTCTGCCATGGAAAACCGTCCGCACATAATATCACCTTGACAAAATTACATAATATAAGATAATAAAGAAAAAATCTAAAAAGGAGTAACAGCATGAAATATCTCATCTTAATAATTTTGTGGCTTTTATTTTGCTTTCTTCATAGCTTTTTAATTCATCCTCCGGTGGAAAATTTTTTAAAAGACAAATTTTTCCCTAAAAGCTTTTATCGGATTTTTTATAATTTAATTTCCCTTTTTAGTTTTGTCGGTGCATATTTATATTTAAAAATTAACTTTTCCGAACCCAAACTTATAATCATTCCCCTTTGGCTAAGTACTATTTTTATAATAACCGGAATTTTGCTTATCCTCTGGAGTTTTTCCTGCTATAACCTCAAAGAATTTTTAGGTTTGGCTGCGCAAAATACCAAAAACCTTGTTAAAAAAGGGCCTCTAAAATATCTTCGCCACCCTTTATACTTAGCAGCTCTCCTTTTAATCTGGAGTGAAAGCTTTAATTTACCAAGACTTCTGGTAAATATAATTTTAAGCGGATATATCTTTATTGGTATTAAATTAGAAGAAAAAAAGTTAATTAATATTTTTGGCAAGGAATACGAAAGCTATAAAAAAGAGGTACCGGCTTTATTTCCGCTACCCCACCGTATTTTTCGTAAATAATTTTCCCTTTCTTTAAACTTTTTTGGGTCGACCCCGTTTTCTTGCTCCCTTTTCTTCAGGAGCTTTTTTATTTTTATTTTCCATTAACTCCAGAGTTTCTTTAATATCTTTTAAATTGTTAAGAATTTTTAAAAACTGTTTCTCGGTTTTCTTTAACTGGTTTTTTAAAAGATTATACTGCTTTTTGGCAATCAAAACTTTTTGCTCCGGCCTTCCCGGGGAACGCTTGCTGGAAATTTTATTAAAATCTACATCCGGCTGCAGCAAAATAATGGTATTTGGATCCCGGCGATTTTTCCCTTTCTTTATTTTTATAACACCATTTTCCGCTAATTTCTGAATTGCTGACCAGATATTAGGTCTTTGATACTTATAATCCCGACCCTCAAGAGCAATTTTCTGATTTATTAACTCCGTAATCTTTTCCAAAGTCATCTTAATTGTTTGTTCCGGAGCTTCCTTTAAAAGTTCTATAATATAATGCTTTGCTGTTTTTCTACTTATATTGTTAGCATTATTTGCGGTATTTTTATTTTTTTGAGTTTCAGAAATATTAATATTCGCGCTCTCCTCGGTTATTTTTGTAGCCTTCTTTCGAGGCATTTTTTCACCCCTTTCGTTTTATTATAATTATATTATCACTATTCTATTAAAATTTTAAGTAGCAGAAATAATTTTTTAAGAAAATTTTTTATTTTTTGTTTAACTTTGTAGTTGACTTTTTTTACTTTACAGGTTATTTTTAAATAAAAGGTTAACTTTGGAGGTGTTTAAGTTGACAATTAAGACAGTCATTTATGCTGCTTTATTAGCGGCCGTTACCGCAGTTTTAGCCCAGATTGCCATACCTTTACCCGGAGGAGTCCCCTTTACCCTCCAGGTCTTTGCTGTTTTTCTTGGAATCTTTTTGCTGGGAAAAAAATCTTTTTGGGGAATGCTCACCTATCTCCTTTTAGGGGCAATAGGTCTGCCGGTCTTTGCTCAAGCTCGCGGTGGCATAGGCGTTATCTTAGGCCCAACCGGCGGCTACTTGCTGGGATTCGCTTTAAGCGGATTAATCGGGGGGTTTATTGTTGAGCGCAGCAACTTTAATATCTGGGGTAAAATCCTGGCAGTTCTTGTTTCTCTTATTCTCATCTATTCCCTGGGAACAATCCAGCTGGCTTATGTCTTAAAATTACCATTAAGTAAAGCCATCGCCGTTGGTGTTAAGCCTTTTGTCCCTTGGGACATAATAAAAGGTGTCATGGCCATATTACTGGCAACACATCTTCAGAAAGCTCTAACCAACGCTGGGGTTAAATTAAATGGTTAAGCTAAGGCCCCATCATCTGCTATGTTTTTTAGGTTTCCGGGGCTTGGGCTATAACGACCACTTTACCCAAAACTTTTCCCAAATTCGCACCAAAATTCTTAAAAGCCCCGAGCTTCTTCTTGAGCTTGAAACCCAGCCCGACGACATCTGTAAAAACTGTCCCGAACTCATCAACGGTTTATGTCGCAGCAATGATAAGGTAAGTAAAAAAGACGTATTTCTAATAACTTTTTTTAATACCAAGGCAATTGCCGTTGAAGATGCCTACAAAAAAATAAAGGCCCTGGAAGAGCGTAAATTTAACGCTCTCTGCCAGGACTGTGAGTGGTATCCCTTAGGTTTTTGCCTTGAAGGTTTCCGCAAGTTAAAAAGTACTTCTTTATTTCCATAAGCCCCGGGAGTTTTCCCGGGCTTCTTTTTGGAACTTTACAAACAGCTTGGAGTATTTTACATTGGGAGGAACAGTCATCACCTGAGCATACCCCTCCAGCAAAAGATGGGCATTAAACATTTTAGCCCGAACTTCCTCTTCAGTAACCTTAACTGGCTTTTTTAACCAGACATAAGCTAAATCTCGTCCGTATTTATCTTGCTTTTGCACATCATACTCTAAAAAAATAATCCGGCCCTTGTAGAGAACTTTTTTGGTATAATTGAAAGCTTCTTTCCCGTAAGGCTGTTCCTTAATCCCAAGTTCCGGATGGGAAAGTTCCGGTGTATTTACCCCAATCATTCTTACCCTTATTTCTTTACCGGAAGATAATTTAACTTTTACCGTATCGCCGTCACTAACTTTTACTACTTTAGCCGGAATAAAATTTGTTGCAGCATCGACATCTCCGGCACACCCCTGAAGAAAAAGTGCAAAAAGTATAAAAATAAACCAAATTACCTTAACTCGTACCCTTTTCATCTCCTTCACCTTCTTCTACAATTTTAGTGCAAAAATTTCCGCAAATCACCTTTTGCCCATCCTCGCTAAAATAACGGGATAAAGCCCAGAAAGCTTTTCTTGTAAACTTCACCGGAAGATTATTAACAGTGGTATAAGGAATCCGGTTTTTAAAATAAACCGGCCCTTCCATGGGAAACAATAATCCACCTTTTAATTTTAAATACAGCCAGCTATCTTTTTCCACAACCCCTTCTGCAAAATACGGAGCATCCTCAACACAGATCTTTTTTTCTTCACCGTTATAAACCAGATAATAATGCCCATTTTTATAGGTCAAACTTTTATAAAATAACTCAATGACCTTCTCATTTATTATTTGTTGTCCTGCGTAATACCAGTTACCCTCTTTATCCAGCAAAATCTTAATATTTACCACCCCGTCTTAATACAAAAAGCGGTATACTTTATAATTCCATAAAACCTTTTTGACAAAGGCTTTTGTTTCATTAAAGGGATAAAGGTTGGGATTTTCTGCAACGTTTTTTTTCAGCCAAGTATCCATATTGGCAACGCCCGCATTGTAGGCACCTAAAGCTAACTCCAAATTACCATAGCGGTCAATTAAATACTTTAAATAAAAAGTCCCCAAAACCAAATTTTTTTCGGGGTCTAAGAGTTCTTCCGGTTTTGCCAGAGGTTCATTAATCTCCTTGGCCAGCCAGAAAGCAGTCTCCGGCATTATCTGCATTAAACCCATGGCTCCTTTTTTGGAAATAGCCCTGGGATTAAAATTACTTTCCGCTTTTACCACTGCCGCCACTAATAGCGGGTCAACCCCGGCAAAAGATGCGGCATCGTAAAGTTTATCGCTGTATTTTATGGGATACAATATTTTACCCCAAAAGGGAAAAAGCAAAATGGCAACCAGCAAAACTGTCAGCGTTAAGGAAAAACCATTTATTTTTTTGACCAATCTTTCCACTTCCATTTCTGCAAAATGGTTAAAATCTGCTCCCGGGTAGATTCGATACTTCCGCTGTTATCAATCACCACATCCGCCAGTTTCACTTTTTCCTCTAAAGGCATCTGGGCCCGAATTCTGGCAAGAGCTTCGTCCCGGGAAAAACCATTCCGGGCCATAAGTCGCTTTAACTGTTCTTCTTCGGGAACGTAAACCACCCAAATTTCATCTACCAGTGAAGTCATTTTTGCCTCAAAAAGTAACGGGATATCTAAGACAATCCAGTCAATCCCCGACGAAGTTAACTCCTTTATTTTTTTTCTTATTTCCTTTAAAACTTCCGGATGAGTAATGCTGTTTAAAACCAAAAGCTTTTCCCGATTTCCAAATACAATCTTTCCCAGTTTAGCCCGGTCAATTTGTCCATCTTCCGTTAAGATATTTTTACCAAAAGTATCAATTACCTTTTGATATGCCGGATGTCCAGGGGTCAATATATCCCGGGCAATCCGGTCAGCATCGATAATCGCAAAACCCAGTTCCTGCAGGATCCGGGAAACAGTGCTTTTACCGGACGCTATACCTCCGGTAAGTCCAATGACCGGCAATAACAACACCCCTAACTTAAATTATACGTGAAACTCCCAAAAAAATTAAAACCAATGAAGCTAAGTAGCGGGAATAATTTTTAATAAAACTCACCTTTCCATTTAACTTACCGATAACCAATCCTGAATAAAAAAGGCAAAACTTAATTAACCCCACATTTAGCATCGTTAAAATAACCGGGTAACCGGATAAACTTAAACCAATTCCAGCCCCAAAAGCATCTAAAGCAAGGGCCACACCCAGCAAAACTGCCTCTTTATAAGACAGTACCCCCGATTCATCCCGATCGGCTAATTGCGGAGAGCGCAAAATTTGAAAGATTAAACCAAAAATTTTAACACTAAAAACCACTTCCGGGTCTATAGAAGCCCTTTTCTCTTCTTTACCCCCGGAAAAATATACATACAAACCGATGGCAATAAGTAAAAACGACCCCGAATAGCGGGTAAAACTATCCGGAACAAAAAAGTTTATAAATTTTCCTAAAAGCATGGCAAGCCCAATGATCAAAGCAGAAGTGCTGCTTACCACCAGTACCGACAGGGTCGGAACTTTCAATCCTCTTAGCCCATAAGCTAACCCTGCACCAAACCCGTCTACACTAAGAGCTAAAGCAAACAACGCTAAATAAAATTCCATCGCCGGCACCTCCCCGTCTTTTTTAAATTATTTAAAGACGGTAAAGAAGGTGCCTGTCTCCCCTTTATTTCTGGCAGTGCGGACAGTAGTGGGTACTGCGACCGGCGTGACGTTCGCGGATTAGGACATTATTACATCTAACACAGAGTGAACCATTTTTCCCGTAAACCTTTAGCAGGCGTTGAAAGCTCCCCTGCTGATTTTCCGCATCAACATAATCTCTAATAGACGTCCCCCGGTACTCAATCCCCAGGGTTAAGACTTTCCGTATAGCCTTAAATAACTCTTCTGCCTCATCTTCCGATAAGCTGGCGGCTATCCTTTTGGGAGAAAGCCCTGCCTCAAATAAGATTTCATCAGCGTAAATATTACCAATACCCGCAATTATTTTTTGGTCTAATAAAACGGCCTTAAGATTTTTCTGTGACGCCTTTAGTTTTGTTTTTAAATACTCAGGAGTAAACTCGTCTTCTAAAGGTTCAGGACCTATTTCCGGCATCTCAAAAGAAAAGCCACCAAACTGGCGTATATCATTAAAATGTAACTCTAAATCGCCAAGATCAAAAATAGCATGGGTATGTTTATCTTTCGGCGAACCTTTGGGCAGTATTAAAAGTTTCCCGGTCATCCTCAAATGAACCGTTACCGTTACCTTTCCGGAAAGATCTATCAGTAAATACTTCCCCCGGCGTTTTAAAGCTACTATTTCTTTTCCCACAACGCACCGGGTAAATTCTTCTACCGAAACATTTTTAATAATTTTTGGAAGATATACTTCTACCCGGTAAATTGTTTTTCCCAAAATTTTTGGGGCAAGGGTTCTTTTAATGGTTTCTACTTCTGGAAGTTCCGGCATAATACCCTCTCCTTACTTCGCTTCATACCAGTTTTTGCCTGCACCAACTTCAGCGATTAAAGGCACTTTCAGTTCAACCACCGACTCCATAACCCCTTTTACCAGCGCTTTTACCTCTTCCAGCTCTTCCGCCGGCACTTCTAAAACTAACTCATCGTGCACCGAAAGAAGGAGCCGGGACTTAAGCTTACGGGCTTTAAGTTCTTTTTCTACATTAATCATTGCAAGCTTAATAATATCGGCAGCCGAGCCCTGAAGGGGAGTATTCATGGCCGTCCTTTCGCCAAACCCCTGAACCGTGCGGTTTTTTGAAGATAGCTCAGGAATATAGCGTCTTCGCCCAAATAAAGTGGTCACATAACCCTTTTCTCTTGCCGTACGGACAAGTTCATCGAGATACTCCCGCACTTTGGGATAGTTGGCAAAATAATTTTTAATGTACTTACCGGCAACCTCCCGGGGAATCTTTAAGTCTCTGCCTAAACCAAAATCACTAATGCCATAAACAATGCCGAAGTTCACCGACTTGGCATGAGCGCGCATCTCGGGAGTAACTTCTTCCAAAGATACACCGAACACCTCGGAGGCTGTTTTCCGGTGAATATCCTCCCCTTTTTGGTAAGCTTCAATAAGCTTGGGCTCTTCGGAAAAATGGGCAAGAAGCCTTAATTCAATCTGGGAATAATCCGCCGAAACAATATAATCATACCCCGGTGAAGGTATAAACATCTTGCGTAATTTCCGACCGAGTTCCAACCGGATGGGAATATTTTGGAGATTGGGCTCCGAAGACGCCAGGCGTCCGGTTAAAGTACCGGTCTGGTTAAAAGTAGTGTGAAGTTTACCGGTACGCTCATTTATTAATGGCATTAAGCCGTCAGTATAAGTGGATTTTAACTTCATAAGCTGCCGGTAATTCAATATTTTGCCGATAATTTCGTGGTAAGGCAAGAGCTCTTCCAAAACCTCCGCATCGGTAGAGTAGCCCGTCTTGGTCTTTTTAATTACCGGCAGCCCAAGTTTTTCAAAAAGAATAACTCCCAGCTGCTTGGGCGAATTTAAGTTAAACTCTTCCCCCGCCAGCGCATAAATTTCCCGGATTAACTCTTCAATTTGCTCTCCCAGCTCCAACGACATCTCTTTTAAAGCTTCCCGGTCAACCTGAATGCCGGTATGCTCCATTTGAGCAAGAACTGGAGTTAAAGGAAGTTCTATTTCATAAAATAACCTTTCCTGCTCCTGCTCAAAGATTTTTTTCATCATTTCTTTTTTTAAATAAAACAACCCTCTAATGTTTAAAGATACATCTTCATACACCGGTAAGTCATACTTTAGATAAAGCCCCTTGAGGCCGGGATTTTGGTCGGCCGGGTTTAAAACATAAGCTGCAATCCGCGCATCAAAACAAACTTCGGGAAAAGTCAGACCTTTTTCTAAACAGACATGATAAATTCCTTTGGCATCGTCGGTAATAATTTTTTTATTCCTAAATATTTCCTGTATTTCATTCAGCCGGTCTAACGAGTAAAACTTTGTTTTTTCCCCGTCATCAACGTAAAATCCATCACTAAAAACTACTGCAATCTGTCCTTCCGTTTCTACAGTTTCAAATTGCACCAAATCTTTACCTTCCTGGTATTCTTTCTTTATTTTTGGTTCTATTTCTTTTAAAAAGCTTTTAAACTCAAGGCGAAGAAATAATTTAGCAACTTCTTCATAATTAGGTTCTTTCACTTTTAAATCTTCCAGGGAGATTTCTAACGGTATTTCCCGCAGGATTGTAGCTAATTGTTTCGATATTTTTGCTAAATTTTCGTGTTCGGCAAGCTTTTCTCTTAATTTAGGTTTTAACTCATCTTTATGGGCCAAAACTTCTTCCACTGAGCCATAAGTTTTAATTAAATCTAAAGCAGTTTTCTCCCCAATCCCGGGAACCCCGGGTATGTTGTCCGAGGGATCTCCCATTAATCCTTTAACATCCACAAGCTGTTTGGGTTTTAAGCCGTAGCTTTCTAAAATCGCAGCTAAATCCATTTTAACCAGTTCGGTAATGCCTTTTTTGGTAAGGTATACCACCGTTTTTTCATCTACCAGTTGCAGCATGTCCCGGTCAGCGGTATAAATCACCACTTCATGTCCTTGCCCCGCAAAAACCCTTGATAGGTGGCCGATAATATCATCGGCCTCATAACCGTCAAGTTCAATATAGGGCACATTTAAAACCTTTAATACTTCCCGCACCAGGGCAAACTGGGGTACAAGCTCATCCGGGGCTTCTTTGCGGTGCCCTTTGTATGCAGTAAACTGCTTGGTGCGAAAGGTTTTCCGGCTAACATCAAAGGCTACCGCTAAATATTCGGGTTTTTCATCTTTTATTACCCGAAAAAGCATCGTTAAAAACCCGTAAACCGCCCCGGTAGGCTCTCCTTTAGTAGTTTTTAAGGGCGGAAGGGCAAAAAACGCTCTATGTAATAAACTATTTCCATCCACCAGGACTACTTTTCCCATAATTACCTCCAAAATAATAATTTTAAGTTTATTGTACCAAATAAAGCTGACTGGTAAAAGAAAAAAGCTGCCCAAAAAGGACAGCTTAAGTACCGGACTTTTTCTTTTTAAAGCGGTAGACGAAAAATATTATTAAAAGTAAGAGAATTAAATACGGCAGTAAATAAATTAAAAGGAAGAAAAGTTTTATTAAAACCGTAAAAAAGTTGTTAAAGGCGTTTATAAACTGTTCTTTTATCTTTTTACCTAAATTTTTAAACAGCGAATCTTCCCCGATTTGCGCTGCTTTTTCCTTTACTACCTTTAAATTTAAAGTCGAATAAGCTACATTTTGCTTTAAATCTTCAAAAGAAGCTTTAGTAATCTCTAATTCTTCGGTCAGCCGATTTAGCTCTGCCCGTACTGCCAAAATTTCTTCGACTTTTTGAGCTTTGATAAGCAACGCCCGAACTGCCTTAATCTCCGACTCCAGGTTTTTGATCCTTATTTCCATATCCCGGTAAGCTTTGGTTACATCTTCGGCATTTTCACTGTAACTTTCCAGTTCTCCCTGCTTTTTTAGATCATCAACAAAGCTTTTTAGCTTATCTGCCGGAATCATTAAAGTCAATTCCCGGATTTCTTTTTCTTCCCGGGAAAATTTCACATAGCCGTTAACGCGACCAAGCTCCTGGGCAAGCCAGCGGTTAAAATCTTCAAGATTTTTCACTGTCAGCTTGCCGGAAGCAGTTTTTACAATCTTCCGCTCAGGAGAAGTAGTTTCACCCCCGCTGGTTGCCGGCGTATATTTAGCGGGACGCTTCTGGGGAACCACCCCGGTATTTAGTTCACCGGTTACACCAAATTCGAGTGCTCCTCCCATTACACCAGCATCCGCTTCTTTTTCCTGGGATACTTTTGAGGCTTCACCTTTTGAAAAAAGTGTTAGCCCCGATAAGCTTATCGCCGTAAGTCCCAGAGCACATATTAAAACTACCGCCACAGCTACCGCAACCCACTCAGACCAGATTAAGCGGTTTAAAATATTTCGTTTATATTTAATTTTATCTTGAACTTTTTCTTTCAGTGGTGTATCTGGCTCCAGAAAGGGCAACATCTTCAAAACCGCCCCCATATCTACATACTGCCCGTATGCCTCCCGGCACCCGGCACAACTTTGAAGATGCCTTTCGACCTGTTTCTTTTCTTCGGCGGTTACTTCCCCATCAATATAAGCGGAAAGAAGTTCTCTAACTTCATTACACTCCACTGTCCATCCCTCCTTCCCCTTGCTGCATTAAAAGTTTTCTTAATTTCTCCCTTGCTCGAAAAATACGGTTTTTCACGGTACCAAGATTAAGAGAAAGAGCTTTGGCTATCTCTTCATACCTTAATCCATACTGCTCCCGCAGGAGAAGAACAAGCCTTAAATCTTCCGGTAAGGTTTGCAAGGCCTTTTCTATGTTTAATATCTCCTGCCGGTTAAAAAACTCTTCTTCAGGGTTTAAGGCCTTTTTGTAAAATTCTCTTTCATTAAACTCTTTCTGAATACTCATTTCTCGTTTTAGCTGACGCAGCCTATCAAAACAGGTATTTGCCGCCACCCGGTAAAGCCAGGTAGAAAAAGCCGCTTCCCCCTGATAAGTGTTAAGCTTTTGGTAGACTTTTAAAAATATTTCCTGGGCCAAATCCTCCGCTTCTTCCCGCTGGCCGCAAATTCTTAGAGCTAAAGAAAAAACCTTTTTCTCATACTTTTCCACTAAATAACCAAAAGCCTCTTTGTCACCCCTTTTGGCCTGCTCCACCAGGTAAAGGTCGCCGCTCACCTTAATCCCCCTTTTTCCTTTCTACCCCTTTTTGACGCTCCTTTATTAAAAAAGTTTCATCCTCGACCGCTAATTTTTAAAATTTTAGCCCGGGTCACGGTTTTATTTCCGTATTTATGGTTTAGCCTATCGATTATCGGATAAAGATTTTCCCGCCGCAGATCTTCGCCAAACAGTGATATTTGCCGCCCTCCTCCTACCGGTACTAAAGGAATAGCCGTAACCCCAACTAATCTTACCGGTAGTTCCCCGTGGTAATTTTCTAAAAACAGCCTTTTGGCTTCCCGGTATAACACATCATCCATCCAGGTCGGCTCAAAAAACCTGCTGTGCCGGGTATAGGTTATAAAGCTTGAAAGGCGAATCTTAACGCTAATTCCGCCGGCATAAAATCCCTCCCGGCGAAGCCCCCTGCCCACTGCCATAGTAAGCCCCAAGAGCTTTCCTAAAAGGTAATCCACATCACTGCTATCCTTTTGCAAAGTAATTTCTTTGCCTAAAGATTTCGGTACTCTTTCCGGAATTACCTCCCGAAAATCAATTCCCCGGGACAAATAATATAAGTTCTGCCCCAGAACTCCGAACTTTTTCCTAAGAAAAAATTCCGGCAGTTCCCAGAAATCCTGGACAGTTTTAATCCCCATGTCATTAAGTCTCTCTTTCATTTTTTCCCCTACTCCCCAGAGCATCTCCACCGGTAACGGTGCCAAAAAATCCAGCACTTTGTCTTCCGTAACCTCACAAAAACCATCCGGTTTGTTTACTTCCGAAGCTAACTTGGCTAAAAATTTATTGGGAGCAACCCCTACCGACGCCGTCAGGCCTGTCTCTTCAAATATCCGCTTTTTTATCTTTTTCCCAATTTCAACCGCTGGTCCAAAAAGCTTTTGACTACCGGTAACATCAAGATAAGCCTCATCCAACGACACCGGTTCTACCAGAGGAGTGTATTCCCGAAAAATCCTGAAGATTTTCTCCGATACTTCCTGGTATTTTTTATGGTTTCCGGGAATAAATATGCCGTGCGGGCAAAGTCTTGCCGCTTCCCATAAAGACATCGCCGACCTTACTCCAAACTTCCGCGCTTCATACGATGCCGCTGCCACTACCCCCCGCTCTCCCGGAACTCCACCCACAATCACCGGTTTTCCTTTAAGCTCCGGATTATCCCGCTGCTCCACTGCTGCAAAAAAAGCATCCATGTCCACATGAATAATTACCCTCTTTTTCATCTTTCTCACCCTCGATTTTAGTACATATGTTCGATTACATTATAAAAAAATTTTTCGGGCAAAACAACCTGCCCGAAATAATTTTCCTGTTGCAAAATAAAAAGAAGTTTACTATAATAAGTTTTGCAGAGTTTATGGACAGTGCCGAGATGGTGGAACTGGCAGACGCGCCGGACTCAAAATCCGGTGGGGTAACACCCGTGCGGGTTCGACTCCCGCTCTCGGCACCATATTTTTACAATATTTAATAAAATATCAGCACTAAAAATCCGAGGTATATATACATACCTCGGATTTTCGCTTATTATAAATTACTCCATTAAAGCTAACTCTCTTTTAATAACCCGAATTTCCATTTCATGATTGCCCGTAATCCCGGCTAAAGCAGAAATGCTTTTCTTGTTTTGCTGGACATCCTTGGAAATGCTTCTAACTACAGCTTCTATAATATCCATCCTATTATTCATTTCCGCTTTTAGCTCTACAAATTGCCGGTCGGTTTGCTCCCGGTGAGCTTGCTGAATTTCGGCCAGCAGTTGAAGTTTTCGATTATTTTCCTCAATCAAGGCAGCATTTTTTGCAATATCCTGTTTCATTCCTTGCATTTCTTGCTTTATGTCTTGAATTTCTTGCTGCATTCCCTGTATATCCTGTTTTATACCTTGAATTTCATACTTTACTCCGTGCATATCTTGCTTTAAAACACTAATCTCTTCTTTTACTCCTTGCATATCTTGTTTTAAATCATTAATTTCCTGCTTCATATCCTGCATGTCTTGTTTTAGATCATTAATTTCCTGCTTCATACCTTGCATGTCTTGTTTTAAATCATTAATTTCCTGTTTCATACCTTGCATATCTTGTTTCATGTCATTCATATCATCCTTTAAACCCTGCACATCCTTTGCTATTTGCTGTAAAATCCCCAGTATCTGGTTTTCCATAAAAGTCACCTCTGAAGATAAATTATAAAACTTTATAAAGAAGCTTTCTATTCTTAATTTTCTTCCCTGGTACCAGAAGCTTTTAAAGCTTCCTTTTCTCTTTTTAGACTTTTAATTTCCCGATTAAGCCTGAAATAAACTCCAGTCCCCAGTAAAATCACTGTAAAGGCTCCAGCCAGGGCTGAGAGAAAAATCACCAGAACCAGGGGAATTTGCGGTAAACTCCAGAATAGAAACTTTATGGCTACCGCCGTTTGGTTTTGAAAAGCAAAAATAGCAATAACTATGGCAAAAATTAACGCCACCACAAAATAAAGCTGTCCTTTAGACATAAAAGCACCTCACTCACATAGTTTTAATAATTGCAAAAATTGGTAGTTGCCATTTCTTCCCTTGGTTAAATTATAAGTCTCCTTCAAACCCGCTACAATGGTTTTCAATTATTTTTTCGAAGGAGAATTTATCTCCTGCTTCTCCTCTCCCACCAGGAAGAGCTGCGGGCAAAATAAAGTTTATAACCTTACAATCCAAAACGCATTTACACCAAACCAATTTCAAAAAAATCGACTCCAGCCTCTACCCGTAATATAATATCATTGGGAAATAATATACGGGGTGATTTGATTGGCTAATATTTTTGAAGACTTTTCAAAAGAGTTTTACCAGCTTCTGAAAAATTTTATTAAAAAGCAGGTTTCTCAGGAATCCGACGTGGAAGATATACTTCAGGAAGTAATGATTAAGATTTATAAAAACATTGATAATTTAAAGGATTGCAGGAAGATTCAGGGATGGGTCTACCAAATTGCAAGAAATACAATTATCGACTATTACCGGAAGCAAAGTAAATCTATCTTTCTCCATGACAACCTTGTGTTTTACTCGAGTCCCGTTGAGTCTACATTTAATAAGGAAATTGCTCAGTGCTTAAAAAATATGATTGTTCATCTTCCCGACCCATATCGCCAAGCAATTTTACTCACCGAATATCATGGTTTTACCCAAAAAGAAGTTAGTGAAAAACTTGGTCTTTCTGTTTCAGGAGTAAAATCCAGAGTACAGCGGGCACGCAAGATGCTTAAAAATATGCTTTTAAACTGCTGCAACCTGGAATTTGATCGACTTGGCAATATAATTGATTACCAGCACAGAAGTTCAAACTGCAAATATTGTTGAAAAAAAGACGTAAGGCAGATGCGTCCTTTTTTCTTTTTCACCGTCTTAATAAATAAAAAAGGTATTTTTAGGAGGTTGATTAGCATGGATGTAAGCAAAAATATTTCAAATTGCTGTAATGCAGGTAATAAAAGCTGTTGTGGAGATAATAGCAGTACAGTAAAAAGCAACAAAAATAGTACACGTTTAGTCATTGACTTTTTGTACCTTGACCTCAATGTTTGCGAACGGTGTCAGGAAACAGATAATACTTTAGAAAGTGCAATTGATGATGTAAAACATGTTTTAGAAATGGCCGGCATTGAGGTTGTGGTAAATAAAATAAATGTCATTAATGAAGAATTAGCTAAAAAATATCGCTTCGTCAGCTCTCCCACTATCCGAATCAATGGAAAAGATATTCAACTTGAGGTTAAAGAAAATAGCTGCCAGTCCTGCGGGGATTTATGCGGCGATGAAATCAACTGCAGGGTTTTTGTATATAAAGGTCAGGAGTACACCTCCCCTCCAAAGGAAATGATTATAGAAGCAATTTTACGAGAAGTATTTGGCGGAAATGAAAAAGAAAACCAGATAGAAGATAAACCGGAAGAAGAATACGTACTTCCAGAAAATTTAAAACGATTTTACGAAGGCTTAAAAATCAAATCAAAAAACTACTGCTGTTAAACTCTTAAGAAAAGAAAAAAGCCTTTGGAACATTCCCAGAGGCTTTTTTCTTTATTTAATTACCCTTTCCGCCATTTTAACTACAAAAATAGCATCATTTATGGCTTTTTGGGCATCCTGCAGGGTATATTCTTCGGTTGGAATAAAATCTATATCTCCATAAAAGGCAAATTCCCGCTCTTTTCTGAGCCACTTAGAAATTCGTATAATCTCGGGAATATCAGGTATTACTTCTCCTGGTAATTTCTCTTTATGGTCTGCAAGTAATGGACTTACATCATGTTGTTTGGGCGGGTCAATTCCTATTTGTCTGAGCATACCTTTAACCGCCAACTCAACAATCTCCTGGGCTTCACGAATAACATCGGAATAGGCTTCTTCTTCGAGAAGTACATTTAGGATTTTCAGGCGTTTTTGCGCTTTTATGAGATAACTTTTGGCCAGGGTTTCATTGGTCATAGTTCAATAACCTCCCCATACCGGTAGTCCTTTTTCAATACCCAGTACCATCCTCCACCACGGTAAATTTTTTCGGCCCCCAATCTTTGGAGTTTTTCCCTTAAAGAACTTAAATAATTTTTAAAAAAATCTTCTTTATCATACAAAATTTTTGCATCGTCTATCATGTCTAAAAAAAGAAGGCTTCCTTTTAATACTTCATCTTTTTGTTTAATCACAGGAGAAAGATAAGTATCTATTCCCTCATTTTTTAATTTATTTAAAAGGGGCTCAATTTTTCTTTCAACTTCTAAAAATTCTTCAACTCGAGCTATTCTACCCCGGGGAAGGTCCGAGGCAATAATTAGTAAATCTATATCCGAATCAGGCCTGAAAGTACCTCTGCCTACCGAACCAAAAACCGCCAGGGTAATAAGCCTTTCACCATAAAAATCTTTTACTTCCTTTAAAAGATTATCAAGAATAATATCAAAATATTTTTTATACATCAAACCACCCCAAAAGTATTGTGGTTTCAACTTCAAACTACCATAATTTTCATTTATTAGCAAGTAATTAAAACTCAATCGCTTCCTGTTCAAGCCTTATATTTAAGGCTAACATCATTTCAATAACCGTCCTAAAATCCTGATAAACCGGGTCTTCCAGGACTTTTGTAAGTTTACGCCGGTAGCTTTCCGAAAGCTTCATCCCCCGTTCCTTATATTTTAAAAGAGTATCCAAATCCATCCAGAGCGGCTTAAAGGGAATACCCGTTTCCCTTTTTAACTGTAAAAAAATATTAAAACCGCCCAGGTCAATATCGCCCCAGTGGTAAAAATCAATATTAAATCCCCGATTTAAACAATAATCATAAATTTTTCTTAAAAATTTTCGCTCCATCTTCCCGGCAAAACCCCCAAGATAAAGCACTACATCCTCCGGATAGCTTCTTACATACTGGTAATAGGAAGTTAAATTTTCTACCGTCACCACCCGCTGAGCTGCAAAATCGGCAATTTCCAGCTGCAGGGCAAGTCCTGCCGGAAAAGCTACATCATAATTAAGCCCTCTAAGGTCAAAGAGCCGTCCATCGGGGTATTTAAGGATAACGGGACCGGCAAGGTGAAGGTAGACCGGGTTATTAACCACCCCAAACTCGGAAAAAACGGCATCCCCGGATACCTCAATATCTTTAAAGTAGTATTTTTGCAAAAGGGCGGCAACTTTGCGCTCCACTTTTAAAAAAAGTTTACTATCGCCGAGATACCGCTGGCTAAAAACCCTTTTGGGAATTTCTTCGTTATTTTGGGAAAGAGCGTTTAATACGGCAACTATTATTTCTGCATCGTCATCAAATAACGGCTCTATCAACATATCTTTTTTCAGTTCCCCGAGCCATTCGGGAAAATCGTTTAAATTAGCCCAAAGCTTACGGTAGTGTTCTTCCTTTTCCTCCGGTTTTTGCCGGGAAAGCTTTTCATAAAGAAGCTCTGCTTTTTCAGGATTTAACTTAACATGCCTTAAAAGATTATCTTTTTCAAACCGCTCCCATACTAAGGTGATAAACCCTTCCCGCTCCCAGTCTTTAAGGGCTGCATGAAATAAAGCTTTAAATTCCCCATCGGTAAAATAGCGGGGAAAGTTATTTTCGGCAATTTTGATAAGCGGCCTTTTCCCCTGTTCATATTTCTCTAAAAGCTCCTCTAACAGCTTTTTAACCGCTGGCGCTTCCAAGCCTTATCCCTTCCTTGGAGCCATCATAATAAAATTCCTCCACAAAACTCTGGTCACCGGCGCGTAGTACCAACAAATTGGTTTCCACATGAGGAGCAATCAGAGCAAGCTTATCCGAAGGCACGGCAATAATAGGCTGCAAGCCGTAAAATTTCATAAACCTTATGCTTGACTCCACCCTATCGGCATCCATCCGGTTAAAAGCTTCATCAAAAAGCATCAGCCTTATAGTGCTGTCCCCCCGGTGTATCCGGTAAAGCTGGACAAAAGACGCCACAATTGCCACATAAAAAGGCGTCTGCGTTTCTCCGCCGGACTTTAAACCGTAGACTTTGGAGTAATGGGAAATGGTTCCATCACCGTGGAGAATCTCAATATCATAGGTTAAGTAGTTCCGGTAGTCGGTTAAGCGGTTTAGAAACTCCCCGGCCTCTTTATCCCGGTGTAAAAACCCTTCAAACATCTCGTCCATTACTTCTTTAAACTTTTCCCGGAGTACCCCGCTAAAAAGGCTTGTCTCCCCGGGAGTTAACTTATCCACTTCATCGATAAGCTCCATGTATTTTTTATACTCCGGAGCATTTTCGTACCTGAACCGGTATTCATCCTCTCCAAATTTTATGCCCCGCAAAGCAGCATTTAACTCCCGGAATACCCCTTTAGCTTCTTCAATGCTTTCTTTAAGCTTATGCACAAAGTGGGATTTAAACTCTTCCTCCGCCTGGGCTTTCGCCCGCTCCATCCGCTCTTTATAATCCGGAAGCTCACTTTCGGCAAGTTTTCTGTATAAATCAAGAAAATCGGTAATATCATCCCCGGTTATACTGCCGCCAAAAGCATACTTCTGGTTAAATTTACTTCTTAGCTCCGTTAAATCCGCCCGAAGATTATTAATCCTGGTCTCAAGACCTTTTAAACTGCTTGAGAAATTCTGGGCAATTTGTCCTGGGCTTTTTCCTTTTAATTCTTCCTCAAAACGTTTTTCCCCATCACCAACCAAATCAGGATTTTGGGAACAAAACTCATCGTACTCCCTCCGGGCAGATTCAAGTTCTATCTTAAGCTGTTTTTCTTCCCCGGCTCTAAATTCAAGTTCTTTTGTCACCATTCCCACCCGTCCCTGAACTTTATCTTTCTCTGCTTCCAGAGCTTTTTCTTCCACCACAAGTTTGGCATGACTTTCTTCCAGCGCTTTAATTCCAGAAGTATCGATACTTTCCCTTTCCCGGGAAAGTTTTACTATTTTTTCTTCAATTTCCGCAAGCTTCAAAAGCTCCATCAAGCGGTCCTCTAACAATGCATACTCCCGGTCCTTTTCATCCCGTGCTCCTGAGAGTTCCTCCTGGCGTTCGGTAAGCTTAAACTTCTCCCGGTATAACTTATCAAGTTCCTGCTCTAATTCCCTGAGCTCCTGTTCTCTTTTCTCGATCTGCTTTTTAATAGCCCGGCTGCCGATGTAGGGAATTTCGTAAACTTTAAAATCAATTTGCCGGGCAGTATGATTTTGATAAACCATGCAGGTCGGGGTTATCGACCGCGGATAAAGTTTTAACTGCCCCTCGTGTTCGCACTTTATTACCCGGCCCATTAAAAACTGGGCATATGCCAGAGCGTAGGGATTCTCGCTGGTAACTTCTTCCGCCAAAGAATTTTTCTCAATTTGTCCTAAATACTTTTTCACCCGGCCGGTATTGACAATCCCCACCCGGGAAATTCGCCGCTCCTTTTTATACCGCTCGTAAATGGCAAGAGCCCGGTCAAAATCCTCCGGCGGCAGGATGATATCAAACCTCTGGGTATTTAAATATCCCTCCACCGCATTCTGCCAGCGTTCATCCTTGACCTCAAGTAACTCCGCTAAGATTTTCGGCTCCACTTCTTTTTTCGCTTCTTCCCGAAACTTTTCCTTTAAAAGATTAATTAACGCCCCCACTTCCGGAGGATAGGTATGCTTGTTTTGCTTTAAACCATCAAGGATTTCTTCGATTTCCTGTTTTAAGGCCTTTTTAGTAGAAATCTCGGCTTCTATCCGGTATAGCTCCTGTGCCGTTTGTTCTTTTAAATTTTTCCGAAAGTTTATAAGCTCCGGTAAAAGCGCTTTTACGTCTTTTAGCCTTAAATTTAAGACCATTTCTTTTAAAATTTCTGCCTGGCTAAAACCGTATTTTTCATATAATGCTGCTTCATTCTGTAAAAAAGTCTGGACTTTTTCCTGTAAGGTTTTTAACCTTTTTTGTTCCGCTTGGAGCTCTTTAATTTCTTTCTCAATCTCCGTTAACCTCCGGTACGCCGAATTTTCCCAGAGGGCTTTATTGACATTATCCTTTTCTTCCCGTACCTCTAACAACCTTTTTGTAAGAATGTTTAGCTTTTCCTCAAGCTTTGCCTTTTCACCGGCAAGCTCTTCTATCCTCCCGGTAAGGCTTTGATACCTCTCCTGTAAATCAGCAAGATTTCCCCGTAACACCAGGTAGCGATGCAGGTTCCGGGTCGTTATGTCTTTTTTTAGCTGTTTATGTTTTTCTAAGATTACTTCTAAATCGTGTAATTTTCTCTCGGTTTCTTCGGCCAGAACCAAAAACCGGTCATATTGCTCCAGGTTTTCTAAAAGATTTCTTAAATCGATTTCCCTGGGCTCTAACAAATATTCATAAACAAATTCCCGGATGTCCTTAATCGATTTAAAGGAAATGGCCTTAACAAATAAAGAGAAAAACTTTTCATGGATGTGGCCAAGTTTGGTCCGCAGCTGATGTTTATACGCATCTTTGGCCAAAAGCTCTGCATTTTTTAAAGCCCCCATTTTGGCGCGAAACTCCGTAATATTCCTTGGCCGCTGATCAACAATGAAGTAGTCATCGTTTATAGAAGCATTATTTATGATAAAAAACTGTTCTTTTAAAGTATCATCGCTGTAGGCATCAATTACTACCCCTACCAAAAACGGCTCCTTTTTCTTATGGTCAAAAAACTCAAGGCAGATAACGGAAGTTACGTCACCGGTTCTTAGTACCCGTTTCCCCAGGGCCCCATCGGCCCCGGTTTTACAGCGCACATACCCCAGTAAATCCCTCTTGGAGTGTTCTTCCCCTGCCGATGAATTAAAGCGCACTTTCCTCTGGTCCGCCACCAGAACATACTGGATAGCATCCAATATGGTTGATTTACCGGAACCGTTATCCCCGGTTAAAAGAGTTGCCCCTTTTAGTTTAATGGTTTCATTTTGAAAATAATGCCAGTTTATAAGCTTTATACCCCTGAGCTCTTTAAAATTTTCAGCTTTCATCGGCTTCTTCCTCCGCTTCTCTGCTCTTCAAGCTCTCCAGATACGCCCGCAAATCTTTATCGGTCAGAACTACCGCCAGAGTTGGAAGCAAGACTATTCGCGTCTCGGGAAAAGTTTGTGCTCCATCGGGTAGGATTATCAGCCGGTAACGGGAAAACAGGGAAAGACATTCGCGAAGAGATTTCTTATCCAAAGGTTTATCTTTAATTCCCAGTTCCCGAAATCTCTCCTGAATATCAAACACCGTCACCAGTGGATTTTCCGCAAGAGATAGCTCCCGCCGCTTTTCCTCATAAAGGGTTCGTAAAATTAAGAGTACTAAACTTTCCACTAAATTTAACCTAAGCTTGTTAAAATCACTGCTACCTGCCGCCTGGTAAATCCTCTGGGCTGCAAAGTGCACCAGTTCCCAGCCGGCAAGCTCTAAAAAAGCTCGCACTTCTTTTTCATGCTGGTAGATAAAATAATAGTCTTTTCTATCCTCTTCAAGGTCCCGGATCACAAAATTTTGCGTAAGAAGCTTATTTACCGCCCGGGTAAATTCTTCCCGGGTTTTGGGTGAATAATCCTTGATTAAAAGAAGCTCTTCCATTTTTTCCCTTCCTTACAATCTTAATGTTTTTAAAAGCAAAAGGTCCTTTTTGCACTTTTTCTCCGGCAAAACGCCGCTTGTCTTCTTTAATAACATAAGCTGCTTTTTTATGGCGAAAATAGGCATTTAAGTAAATTAGCTTAATAAAATCCTCCAAGTTTTCCACCAGCTCCACCGCTTCCACTTCATCCCGGCCCCGGGCTTTTTCCAGGAAAAATTCGTTTATAACCTCGACCGAATACCGCTCCCTTACTTCTTCCAGTGTTTTCCTTAAAAGTTCTTTTTTCTTCTCCAGTGGTAATTCCACAAGCTTTTGTTCCGGCCGGTGTTCGCTGGCCGGTTTTCTTGGTTTATAAAGGGGATCATTATTAAAAAATTTAAATTCATTAAGTTTTACAGGTAAAGCATGTTCTAAATAATCTTTTAATGATAGCTCTTTTTGCATTACCTGTCCGGCGATATAATCTAAAATATCTATAAGCGTCCTGGTTAAATCCCGGTCAGTTTCCAATAGATACTTAAGCTGCCGGTAAGAGCTTTTGGCATAAAGGGCGTTATACCGGTCAATTTCCTCCAGGTAAAGATCAAGCTCCCGGTAGGCAGTTCTGATAAACGAAGTTTTTTCGTAAAACTCCTGCCGAATAACTTCTTCCGGCTTTTCTTTATCCCGCTCCCGGTAAAGATTGATAATCTCATCCACATATTCGCTTTCCCATTCGTTAATTTTGTTAATAATTGCCGGACGGTAGCGGGAAACATGGTCGGAAGTTTTCAGGCGGTGGTAGTTCTGGTCGATAATGTTCTGGGTATATTCTTCAAAGTGGAGGATTAGAAGTTCTTTTGCCGATGTTTTACTTACCGCTTCTTTGATATAGCCTTTAATGTTGTCTCTTAGCGTCTTTAAGCTATTTAAAAGATTCCGGGTTTCCCGGTAAGCGCTATCTAAAGCTAAATCTTTCTGCAATTCGGCTTCGGGAGAACACAATGCACTGTAAGTAGCAAAAACATACCCCCGGTACTCTTCCGTTTGCCGGTTGGCTATTTTCTCCAGGGCTTCTAACATAACCCGGGCAGGCTCCGTAATCGTCACATACTGCTGGTAGTCATTATCCTCTTCTAAATTAAACCAGCCCACATCAACGGAACAAAGCCTTCTTAAAATAAAATTGGCCCGTTCCCGGGCGCTTCCTATCTCCTCTTCGCCCTCTTCGGGAACAAAATCCTCCCGCTCTTCAAGAACATCGGTTATTAAAGCGATAACATCCTCCCGCTGAAGCCGAAAAGGAGTTTGCTGGTAAAGTTTATAGATTTGTAAAAGTAAATCGGCGTAAATCTCCCGGTTGGGCCCGGCCAGTATTCCAAAAAATCTTTCCGGTACTACCGAAAATAACTTCATTCTCTCTTACCCCAAATGTATGATTTTTTTTATATCATAACAAATTCTCAGGAAATTTCCAAAAGAAATGTAGTTTAAGCTTTTTAATTATATAATTCTCCAGCTTTCGACTTTTACCTGCAAAAAATTAAACGTAAACTTAAATCTAAAGGTATGCTTTTGTGATACATTGTGTTATAATATAACCAAGGCCTAACTGTTATATGATATAAAAAGAGGGATTTATTTGAAGATAAAACGTATTGACTGGACTCCAGATAGAATTAACCATATCGCAAGGCATAATATTTCTCCTGAGGAAGTTGAGGAAGCTGCCTTTGATAGCCCTTGCGTTATTCAGGTTCTAAAACAAGCCGATAGAAACCCTGAGCAAAAGATTTACCGTCTTCTTGGTCGTACATCTGAAGGAAGATATATTGTCTTTATTTTTATCTATGAAGGGCATGGAGTAGCTTATCCTGTTACAGCAAGGGTTATGACCCCAAAGGAAAGGAGGTATTACCTTGAAAGACTCTCGTGATTTTATCGAAAAAACCGCCCAGTTTTTTGATAACATTGATACTCAAGATTTGGAATGGGAGGATGCAACAATAAAATTTGAACGTCCTGAAATGGTTCATGTTTCCGTCCGTATCCCTAAAGAGGATCTAATTGCAATTAAGAAAAAGGCCAAACAATTAGGCATTGGTTACTCTACCTATATCCGTATGGTCTTAAGAAAAGAAATTTCTAAATAAAAACCAGCCGCATCGGCTGGTTTTTATCGTTGTTATTTGTCCAATTTTAATTTTTGTTTTTGTGCGATTTATATTGACATTTTTGTGCTATTTTAAGTATACTAATATTAGATATTGAGCTATTTTTTAAAGTGAGGTGAAAAAATGATAATATCTGCCACCGAATTTAAATCCAAAATTGGTAAATACCTTAAGCTTGCCGAAAAGGAAGAAATCATTATTACCAAAAACGGCAAACGTATTGCTAAGCTAACAAGTGCTGTAGAAGACAAAACTGCTATTGTTAAATCTTTAATAGGTATTTTGCCTCATACCATATCCGAAGAGGAAGCAAGAGAGGAGCGCCTTTCAAAACATGAACGTCTTGATTGACACTAACGTTATTTTGGATGTACTTGGCAAACGCGAACCTTTTTTTCAGTACTCAACGTCAATTTTAATGTTGGCCGCTAAAAATAAAATATCAGCTTCTATAACTGCTAATAGTTTAACTGATCTACATTATTTATTAAAAAAATACCTTAAAAACAATGAACAAGTAAAAAATGCTCTTAAAAGTTTAATAGACATTTTAGATATTGTTGACATTACAAAAAACGATTGTCTAAAAGCTTTTGATTTACCCATGGACGATTATGAAGATGCTCTTCTTGCGTTTTGTGCAAAACGTGTTAAAGCTGATTATATCATTACCAGAAACATAAAAGACTTTCTAAATTCACCCGTAAACCCAATTACCCCGGAAGATTTTATCTCACGCTTTTTTGCCGAAAAAAATATTTGATACTTTCTAAGATTTACTTTAAATATTCCTCTAACATCTCCACTTCAACCACCGGAGCTTTACAGCTAAAGTTTTCACACACGTAAACCGTAGCCCTTTCTCCAATAAGAGACTTTTTATCCGCAATATGCGGTATTATTTCCCGGATCTCTTGCCCCGCACCGCCTATCGGGTGGAAAAGCAGTACCGAGTTTGGCAAATACGCCAAATTTATTTTTTCGAGCATCGCCCGGGTGTCTTCTCCATCTGGCTCTCCTGCAATCACTATCTCTTTGACAGGCCCCAGGTAAAATAAATACGCCTGCAGAAAAAAGGAGTAAGCAGAAGGCATTTCCGACACTTTACCGGCAAAAGCAGATAAAATTTCCTCGGCTTTTTGAAGAAACTCATCCTCCCCCAGCACCCGACCAAGCCGCAAAAGGTTTAACGCCGCCACCGAATTTCCCGAAGGCACCGCTCCATCGTAGATTTCCTTGGGCCGGGTGATTAACTCTTCGCCATCGGCCCCGGTAAAAAATAACCCCCCGTGTTTTTCATCCCAGAAAAGTTTTAGCATCTCCCTTGTGAGCTCTACCGACAATTTTAAATACCTTACTTCAAACGAAGCCTCGTAAAGCTCAATTAATCCCCAGATAAGAAAAGCGTAATCATCCAGATACGCTAAAACTGCCGTCTCTCCCTCCCGGTAGCGGGCTAAAAGCCGACCATCGTCCCTTCGAAGCTTTGAAAAAATAAACTCTGCTGCATTTTGAGCCATATTTAAGAGTTCCTGATCCTGCAGTACCCTTGCCCCTTTGGCCAGCGCTGCAATCATTAACCCATTCCAGGAAGTTAAAATCTTATCATCCTTATGCGGCAAAACCCTTTTCTCCCGCTCCTGATAAAGTTTTTGCCGCATTCTATCTAAACTATCGGTTAATTCCTCCAAGCTTTTTCCAACCTTTACTTCCATTGACTCCAAATCAGTATGTATTAAATTAGGTATATTCTTACCTTCAAAATTGCCTTCCGGGGTTATATCATACACCCGGCAGAATAACTCCCCCTCCTCCGGACCAAGAGCTTTTTTTACCTCATCCGTCGTCCAGACGTAATATTTACCCTCAACCCCTTCCGAATCGGCATCTTCCGCGGAATAAAACCCTCCTTCGGGTGATGTCATTTTTCTTTTGACATAGGTAAAAACCTCTCGGGCAACCCTGGCATATTTTTCTTTTTTCGTCGCTTGATAAGCTTCCAGGTAGGTATACGCTAAAAGGGCATTGTCGTACAGCATTTTTTCAAAATGCGGCACCAGCCACTCCCGGTCAGTGGAGTAACGGTGAAACCCGTATCCTACATGGTCATAAATCCCGCCCCGGGCCATCGCCTCTAAAGTTTTTTCCGCCATAAAAAGAGCTTTTTCTTCCCCGGTCCTCTTCCAGTACCGGAGCAGAAAAATAAGATTATGAGGAGTGGGAAACTTGGGCGCTGGCCCAAAACCGCCGTATTCGCTATCAAACCTTCCCAAAAACTCCCGGTAGGCTTTTTCTAATACTTCTTCGGTTAAATCTCCTTTTTTACTTTGCGGCATCGCCTGCATAAATTCATAAAGTCGCTTACTTATTGTAAGAAGTTGCTCCCGGTCAGTCTCCCAGAGTTTTGCTATTTCTGTTAAAATCTCCATAAGTCCCGGACGGCCCCACTTAGACCTTTTGGGGAAATACGTCCCGGCAAAAAACGGTTTTTTCTCCGGAGTCATTATTATGGTAAGAGGCCAGCCTCCCTGTCCCGTCATTGCCTGACAGGCGGTCATGTAAATCTGGTCCACATCCGGCCGCTCTTCCCGGTCTACCTTAATGGCCACAAAGTGCTTATTTAATAAATCTGCCACCTCTTCATCCTCAAACGACTCCTGCTCCATCACATGGCACCAGTGGCAGGTAGAGTAACCAATAGAAAGAAAAACCGGCTTATCTTCCATCAGCGCTTTTTTAAACGCTTCATCTCCCCAGGGATACCAGTCCACAGGATTGTACGCATGCTGCAAAAGATACGGCGACTTTTCGTGGATTAAGCGGTTGGGTCGTCTCATCTTTTTTCACCACCAGGAAAGTTTTAAAGTTAAAAATCTTGAGTAAGGTTAAATCAAATTAAACATTGCTAAAATTGACATTAATAAATTTGAACTTGCGTGAAACAGCCACCCGGGAATTATCGAACCACCTGCTCTTTGTTCATTTATCCATCCTATAATCCAACCAACACTTCCTGTGATTGTAACTATTATAATTATTCCCCATAAACCCACGAAAGAATAAAAAATAAACCCATGTAAAAGCCCAAATAATAATGCTTGACTAAAATTTGCTATAGTAAATCCAAATTTTGCACTAAGGCGCTTATTAATAAATCCTCTGAACAGTATTTCTTCCGAAAGGCCTGTTTGGATAAAAGAATAAATTAAAGCTGGAAGGAATACTGCTCTACCTTTTCCTGAAAATTGTGATATTGCCAAATTTGATGAATCAACAAGCTTAGGTAAAATAATAATTGTTGGCAGAGAAAATAAAACAATACTGCTCAAAAACAATGTAAAAAATTGTTTTTTATTTGTTATTAATGGCTTTTTAAACCCAAGCCAGTGTAAAAAATTCTCTTTTTCTCTTGCCGTTATTAACCACCATATAAACGGAACTAATGAAAAAACTACTACTTGAAGCAACGCATTAAATAATGATGAGATTGTATCTATAATTAATCATCTCCCCTTTAGTAAAAATTTCTTTGTCGACAGCAAACCAAGGTTTTTTACATTAATAAAACCACTTTGTCGGCAGCAAGAATATTTAATGCACAATTAAATTATAATTATCTTTTTTCCCTTGCCTGCTTTTCGGCAATTTTTTTATAAAATTCTCCTTTGATTTCCCGATTTTGTTTTAAAAGCTTAGCTGGCACCTCTTCCCCTCTAATATTAAAAAATATATCATTATGACATTTTTTGTTTTAATTTATTCCAATTCTAAAATCTTACTAATTTCCTGGGGTTTGATATTATAAATTTTCCCATTAACTCTAAAACAATTTCTTTTGAGTACCTCAATGCTAATTCCATTAAGTTCAAAACTGTCTTGTCGTCTTCTTAACTTATACCCTTTCTCTTTCTTGAGCTTTTTTAATTCTTTATATAATTCTAATTCACAATAATTTCTTAAGCTTAACTCATGAATATTTTCTGCATTTGTTAATAAATAATAGGTCGTATAAATATGCGTCCGAATGCCATAATCATCCACGGTTTGTATAGGGGGGTCCAAATTTTCTATACTTTCCAATTCAAATCTAATGTATAATTCTTCTTTAGTTGATGGTAACTCTTGACACTCATTTCTTTTGTAGGTTCGAAAACTCTTTATACGACCATAATAATATATTCCTGCATCCTTTCCAAAACTTTTTGCCGACTGGTAAAAAGCTATATATTCTATTCCAGGTCTTACATTCGCCAAAGTGGATACTGGTATATGATAAAATTTATTGTCAAGATAGGCTTCTAAATGTTTTTTGTCTTTCACATTCCCAATTAGAACATTTCGATACTTAAACTTGATAAAACTATCGTCAATAGCTTCATGAGATAATATCCTTGATGTCGATTCTATATCAGATTCTTCTATAATGCTTTTTATATGCTCTTTTAGTAAGCTATAACTTCCAGGTAGCAAAGGAAAGGCACCAATGTTAACTTTTTCTATGCTTTTATAAAACTTATGATTTACAAATTTTTTCTCATCACTATAAGGAAACATTACATAAGCACCAAAGGTTTTATATTTAAATTGCATTGTTTCAGGCATTTCTGCTACAATAGCATCCCTATATCTATGCATAGCATTAATATCTTCTTCTAAAGGCCCTATTTCTTCATTATTAATTTCAACTCGATATTTTGCATCAAAAATGAACATCCTGTTTATTTTGCCTTTTTTGTTTAAACAAAGTACGGTATCGGGCTTTTGGTCACTTGTAGGTAGGTTAGTAAATATTTTATTATAAAATAATTCTATTTCTTCACCATTTTCGTTAACGTATTTCATTACAGATGTGTCATTTTGTAATAAATTAAAAACTAACCCATTATCAGTAACTTTTATAATTCCGTAATTTTTAACTTTGTACCCCAATTCTTTTATTATTTTATGAATCGTTAAATAACACCAAATTTCATAAAGCTTCCAAATCCTTTTAGGTGTAATATTATAAATATCTTCACTTATGCTAAGTCCTTTTTTTAACAGAATCCAATAAAAATATACTTCTTTATAGCCAAGCGCCATTTGAAAAACTAAAGTCATACTTTTATTTTTATTTAGCTCACTTATATTTACATAAAAGGTGCGTAAATGGTAAGTAATTTGCTTTTCCACTTCATTAAGAAAATTAAGATATTCATTAACAATATTGCTTTGTTTTCGCTCGATATTTTGCTTAGCAATATTACCTTTTATCTTTTTAATTCTTTTAATTAAGTTTTGTAAGATATACTTCACGTATTGGTTTTCAAATATGTCAAAAGTAATGTTTTTCTTTAACTCAATTATCTTAAACGGCAAGTATTTTTTCCCATTGACTGCAATAAAGCCATTTTTGTCTTCAAAAAGATTTTCTGGCTTCTTGCCTAAAAATTTGCTTGTTTTCGAAGATACTACTTTTGCTTTGTCCGCATGTTTTATCGTTTCCTGGAGAACGATATTATGTTTTGGATACTTTTCTATTCTTTTTAGAGCCCTATTGAAATTATTAAAAACCCTCTGCAAGATTTTGATAAATTCAAAATTACTTTGATATTTTGTTTGACTAACCGTAGCTTGATGAAAAGTACTTCCCAATAATTCATAGGCTAAGGCTGCCATCTCTTCGTTTATTTCCTGCAACATAGCTTTGTAATCTTGATAATAATCCATTTTAGCCGGGAAAACTTCAATGGTAAGCGTTAATAATATGTTTCTACTCACATAAAATAACCGTCCAATGCTCAGATTTCGTGGCCAAATAGAAAAGGAATTTGTTTAGATAATGGCGAATAATTGGAGAAAAAATCTAAAGAAGGAGAAAAAGGAAAAGTCTTCGAGTAAGGTTTACGGAGCTGACACTCCCCTTACCGAAGAC
>NZ_ATYG01000018.1:0-64692 GCF_000427565.1 Carboxydothermus ferrireducens DSM 11255 | reverse complement strand
CACCATGCTCATATCCTGGTGTTTAAGGGTGAGAGTTATAGATTTAAAAACGCCCTCTCAAACTGTTAAATTTTAACTCTTATGTATCTTTTTACGCTGGCAATGGCCAATATTTTTTCTGCATTTTTCTTTGCCGTTTTATGCATTTTTATATTGCCAAACACACTTGATGTTACCTCGTTTCTTTTCATCTGTATTCAATATCATTTAAACAAACTTTCTGCCACTTTTGTTAGGTCTTCAACAGATATATTTAATCCTCCTACAAGATAATAACAACTATCTTTCCAGAACATAATTTTTACTGGTTCTCCTTCACTTTCATAAAACAACCAAGCATCAGTTCCTGCAATCTTTATTTTTGTCGCATCGTTAATTTCACTTGGTTTTGTACTTCCTTTATCATTTGATTGTATAATTACCAAAAATCTCCTTTCGTTTTTTATATCTTGCCACCCTTGTATTACTGCCTTTAGAACACCAACATTCTCAACTGTTTTTTTCTTAAAAACAAGTCCTTTGGGCAAATATTTAGGTGTTTTTAATTCGGACGGTAAAGATAATTCATTATTATCAGAATTTATATTAGAATTTTTAGTATATAAATTTACATTAACTGTATTATTATTTTCAGCTAAACCATAAAAATAACCCCAAAAGGTTAATATCAGTATGATACTTGGTAAAAGCCACACTTTAAAATTTTTCATATTATTACGCGCCTTCCTTTTTAAGGAAATAACCGTTAATTTTTAAAAGTCATGATCTACATGCCAGTAATCATTTAGATTTACTAAACTACAATCAATGTACCATCCTGAACAAGCGGTAACCTACATAGTCGTTATTCCAATTGTCTTGCATAGGATGTGCTAAAGCTATTTCAGGCAGGGAAATTACGAAAATAGCAATAATTATAAGCTGTCATAATTTTCTTTCTTATTTTCATAATATCATCCCTTTAAATTTACATTCAAGGATTTCATTATTTAAATTTTAAGTTAACTACTTCAAAACACCCTTTAATTAAATTACTTTCAAGTTTTTATCAAGCGCTTCAATCCTTTTAAATCCGGTTACAAAATTTTCCCGGTAAATAAGATAGCCGCCATAATCACTTTGCCTGTCTACATTTGTAACTACTTCCTTATTATCACATGTTTTAAGGCAGCCTTTGCCCTTTCCAATCTCCCATAACAGTTGACTCCAATAACTGTCCGGTTTGGGCATCAAATACAGAAATTAAAGTAGCCTTTTCATAAAACCCAGCTTTTGTATCTAACCCATTTGGAAAATAATTTTTTACTACCCATACCATTCTGTCAGGATCTATCTGAGTATTTACCAATTGTTCTTTTGACTCATCATTTGCTAAGTGTTGCTTCCAAGTCACAAATTCCGCCGACTTTAATTCACCTTCTTTGCCAACAGACACCTTTGCAATAGCTTGTTCCTTGGTTATAAAATGACCTTCAGAAAGGTTATTAGTAGCATGCAATGCAGGAGCCGGATTTTCATTATATTTATCCTGGGGAAATGGGTGAGAGATATTTGATGGTGCAACCAATGCAACAACACTTATAGCTAAAGCTATAGAAATAAGTAACAAACTAATTTTCAATAATGACGCATTCATTTAATAATCACTCCTTTTTAAAAACTGATGTTTATTTTTCACGGATGGGTAAAAGTTACTTTCGCTTCAGAACTTATCCACATTTCATTTGTAATAAATGAATAATTATGTGATGTACTTTAGTTTGAAATAAATATGATTGCCCATATTGGGATGTAAAGTATCCGCCTTTTCAAAATTAAAAACCCCGCTCAGCTCCCTGTAGAAATAATTACAGCTAAACGGCTATGCTTTGGACGTGTATGAAAGTTTTCCAGAGTATTATTATTTAAGGGTGTCCAAAATTAATTGACGCAGATTATTTAAACTTATCTCATGAGTTTCTATCGGTATCTGTGTGTAATCAAAAAATTCTAAAATTTCTTCTTCTTTGAAAGTTTTTATTCCAGTATCCAAGAGCAGGATTCGCTCATAAAAACCAAAATTTTGACGGGCGGTAATACTATCCCAGCCAAGTCCATTTATAAAAATACTTTTCCAATTTTCAAGCCATCCCGGGGTAAGAAAAAAAGTTTTAGCTTCTTGATTTAAAAAATTTATTTTATCTCCCAACAACATATCTATGCAATTTTGTGCCGGTATTACTGTTGCTTTATAATTCTGAGCTAACACATTCATCTCCGGATGACATTGTAATCCGTAAACAAGAAATAATTTTTCACTCTTTTTTTGCTGATTTGCAAGAGTACTTTCTAATTCAGTTTTTAGCTTATCAAAATCCACATGTAATGCAGGCTCAAGATATATACGTTCAGGCACATTGTTCCTGTTCCCAATCTCTTTAAAGATTTGTTCAAGCTCCTTTTGTAAAATACCGCAACAAATAAGACATTTTGACATCTTTACCAATCCTCCCACACATTTCTATATGGTAATATTATAAGCTTGCACTTTTGCGCAAACGTGTAAAAAATTTTACATTAGGATTTGCTTTTTTTAGTTACAATTTAAGTAAACTCAATCGAATCGAACTACCGTTAAGATCAGCTACCGTTGCTGTTAGAACTCAATCATTGACGAGAGCAAAATGTTAATTTATAAAATGAAGAAAGGTGAACGAAATGAAGCGTTGTTTACTCTGTCTAAAAGAATTACCAATTTTTCAAGGATTAGACTTATCGGAGTTCGTTAATGTTTGTTTAAGCACCTCAAAAAAGCGAGTAAGTAAGGAAAGTTTTTTATTTTGTCAAGGAGACCCTGTTAATACTGTATATTTAATTAAAGCAGGTAAGTTTAAACTTGTACAGGTTACAGACGAAGGGCGGGAAATAATCTTTGACGTTATTGGACCTGGAGAAGTACTTGGCGAGACTGCATTGTTTCAAAATTTGGACCAGGAACACATTTTTAGTGCGGTCGCTATGGAAGATGCAATGGTCTGTTGTTTTAGTCGCCAGCAGTTTGAAGATTTACTTAAAAAAAATCCTGATTTTGCCATAAAAATTATAAGATATCTTGGGCAAAAATTATATGAGACTACACAACACGTAAGCGGAGTTATAGGTATATCTGTAAAAGAAAAATTGCTGCGATTATTAAATAAATTTGCTGAAGAATATGGCAGAAAAATTCAAAGTGGAACAGTAATAGAGTTAGAAATAACTCAACAGGAATTGGCTAATATGATTGGAGCATCGCGGGTAATGGTTGCACAGGCTCTGAAAGAATTACGGAATATAGGCATCTTAGCTCGTTCGGGAAAATGGTATATTTTAAAAAATGACTCATGTATTGAAAAGCACTTTTCAAAAAACGATTTTTAGTTATTGAAAAGCATTTTTCTTTGCAAAAAGATTAATTGAACGCTGGAAGAAAGAATTACATTTTTAACAGTATGGTTGGAAGTTATTGGGGAGGCGGAGGGCCATCTCAGCCTCCCTACTTATTTTTCTATTTTTTCGGTAACAATGTATTTTATATTCTAGGAAAGTCAATCTCTACTTGCAAGGTATCTAAAAATTTATTGAAAGAAGTATACAGGTCAACAACGGAAAGTAATTCCACAATCTGGGCATCACTGTATCCAAGAGCCTTGATTTCATTTAGTTCGGCTTCAGAGATATTATTAGGTTCTCTAGTTGCTTTAACTGCAAAAGTCAAAACTTTTTTTAATTCAGCAGGAATATTTGCGTCATCGATGTTTTCAACTATTTGTATTATTGTCTCTTTGGGGATTCCAAGCATTTTCAAGGCAGCACTATGAGCTCTCACGCAGTAATTACAACCGTTTGCGCGGGAAACTACTACCGCTACCATTTCTTTTAATTCTCTATTTAGCTCCCCTTGCACCATTACTGCTTTGACTTTGTTCCAATTAGCCTCAAGTATCTCTGGCTTCAATGCATAAGTTTTAAACAAATTAGGAACCATGCCAAAATGTTTTTTGATATCTTCGAATACTTCTCTTACTTTTCCAGAAGCCTCAGTTACTTCGATCATTTTAACTCTCGCCATTTTTGTTCCTCCTTTTTAAAATAACTTTATACCTGATTCCAATTATAAATAAACTTAAAACTTAAATTGTAAAATATTTAACTTTTTTGATTAATTTTTTTTTGATTGAACAACAGATGGTTAATATTCATCTTATCGGCAAAGCTTATTTAATCTTTCGATACTGATAGGCAAACGGTTACTTTCAATGAAAAATTTCAAAAAAAATTAAAATGAAGTAAAAAATTTTACAACCTCCACCTGTCAACTGCTTTATATTAATTTAAAACAACGCAAAAAGGAGGTGAATATAAGTGGTTATCACAAAAGAAATTCAAATGTTAATCCCCAAAGCCCCTATAATACCTATCGTTACTGTATCCCGCCAGGGAGAACCGCACCTGATTGTGGTAGGACAAGTAAAGGAAATCCGGGAAGATGATACTCTTGTTTTCGGCATCTATAAAATGAAAACAACGCAACAGAATATTCAGGATAATGGGAAAATGCAAGTAGTAATTGCTACTCGTGAGGGTGGACCCAAAGGTTACAGACTTATCGGAACTGCCACTATAGAAGAACAACAAGTTTTATTTAAAGCTGAAAAAGCGGAGGAATTACTGTAAAATACATGCTATAAAAGGAGGCACCGGCATTTATGCCGGTGCTGTTATTTAAAGGTTAAAAAGGGGAAGTGATACTTTTGTTGACTGAGGAGTTACTTAAATTTAGTCAGACATTGCAATTATCGGCAATTGGTATTGCACCGGCGATACGTTATGAAAACGCACCAGAAGGGCACCGTCCAAAGGATTTTTTACACAATGCTCGAAGTGTAATAACCTTTGCTTACCACCTGAATAACGGGCCAATCAATAACCTTCCTCAAACCAGGAATCAGTATATGATAGAATTTGATGTTGCAAACCGCATCTTACTTGAGGCGGCACACAAAATTGCGCGTTTTCTAGAAATACGAGGATTTGAAAGTATCCCCTTTGGCCCAGAAGCTGCTATTGGGGATTATTCACGTCTTAAAGGCGATTTTTCCCATAAACATTCAGCTGTTCTTTGTGGTTTAGGGAAATTTGGTATCAATAACCTTTTAATAACTCCTGCTTATGGACCACGGGTACGTCTGGCAAGTGTAATTACCACTGCCGAATTAAAATATAATGAACCTCTAACTGGTGATTTTTGTAAAAAGTGCTTAAGATGTGTAAAGATATGTCCTACTGGTGCATTAGAAAACTGGGAAAAAAATTATTCTCCGCAAACCGGATGGACAATTAACAAGGAAAAATGTGCTCATTATATTTTTGTTGTAAATTCCGGGAAACGTTGTGGTTTATGTGTTTCCGCTTGCCCATATCCTGTGCAAAACTGTAATGGGAAAAGGAACATTTGACATAAGCTACTTACCTGAAAACCTAGCATGGTTTGCCGTAGATGGGGGGTAACTGTATTGCGGCTATTACCTGAATCATTTCCTTTATGGTCACATTAAACCCAATGGCACCTAATATTATACTTTTGTTCTTTGGAATCATCTTTATTTATAACTGTTATAACTGTACTCCATTTCAACTTTTATACCGGCATGATCCTTTTCCCTGTCATTTTTCCAATCTAAAAAAATAGCTTCGACATATTTTTCCAAATTCCTTTAAAAACAAAAAACCTGCTTAAAAAAGCAGGCCGCAAGATATTTTAAGCCGGTAATTGTAACTGAAAAGCTTTGAAAACACTGAACATTTTCTATGGTTCATAAATCATCTTCCGGGTCATCCCGCCATCGATCACCAGATTTGCACCGGTAATGAAACTATTCTCCTCGGCTGTAAGAAAAAGACAGGCCCGGGCTATATCTTCGGGTTTTCCCACCCGCCCGGCAGGGTGTTGAAGATGGTCAATTTCCTGGAGTTTTTCATATTCCCCGGTCTCAATCCATCCGGGACTTATGGCGTTAACCCTTATGCGGTCAGGGCCAAGAGAAATCGCCAGCGCATGAGTGAGAGCAAGGATACCGCCTTTTGAAGCTGCATAGCTTTCGGAATTGGGCTCGGACATGATGGCTCTGGTGGAGGCTATGTTTACTATGGCGCCTCCACCGCCTTTTCTCATAATCTTCGCCGCTTCCCGGGAACACAGAAAGGTGCCACGCAAATTAGTATTTATGACGCTGTCCCATTCTTCCACAGTTAGGTCATAGGGTGACTTCCAGCACCCGAACCCCGCATTGTTTATGAGAATATCCAATCTGCCGTATCTCTTTTCAATCTTTTCCATCAGGGTAATAACGTCCTCGGGCTTACTGACATCGGCCAGGATTGCCATGGCCTCACCGCCTTCCTCGCTGATAAGCCTCTCTGTTTCCAGCGCATCCTGAAAATTCCGGTCGGCAATGACCACTTTCGCCCCATGTTCGGCATACATCCTGGCAATGCTTCGTCCTATACCCCGGCCGGCACCTGTAACCACCACTACTTTGTCCTTGAAACCCATCTTGCTCTCTCCTCCCAGGTCTTTAAAGTCTCAGTGAAGGCGTCGAAAAGATTAAGAGGTCGCTGTAATCTTACATTTTCTCTAAGCCCTTCTTTACGGATAAAATGTGTGTATACAAAAATTATTTAGGTTATCCGTTTGTACCTTCAAAGGCAATTAGTGCTGCTCCAAGCGCACCAATAATCTGAGGTTCAGCGGGGATTACAAGTTTTTCACCAAGCTTGCTTTCGATTGCCGTAACTACCCCTTGATTTTTGGCAACGCCACCAGTCATCATATATTTGCCCTTTCTTCCTATTCGGTCAACCAGGGAAACTGCTTTTGAAGCAACAGATTTGTTAAGAGCATGGATTATATCCCTTTGGTCCTTATTTTGAGCAATAAGAGATATTACTTCCGATTCCGCAAATACTGTACACATACTGGTAATTGTGATATTTTCTTTTACTTCCGCATGTACTTTGGCCATTTCATTTATTGAAATACCTAAAGTCCTTGACATCACTTCTAAAAACCGGCCTGTCCCGGCGGAGCATTTATCATTCATTACAAAATCAATAACATTGCCGCTCTCATCAAGCCTTATTACTTTGCTATCCTGTCCCCCTATATCGATTACGGTCCTCACCCTATTGTCTATAAAAAATGCCCCTTTACCGTGACAGGTAATTTCGGTGACCATTTTATCTGCAAAGGGAATGCTTACTCTTCCATATCCTGTAGCTACTATCGATGTTATATCCTTTTCTTTAATTCCTGCATTGTTTAATGCTATTTCAAAAGCTTTAAAGGCACTCTCTAACGCCTTAGGCCCCGTTGGTATAATAGAATATGACATTATATTTCTATTTTCATCAATAATCACGACATTTGTAGAAGTAGAACCACTGTCAATTCCTGCAAAATATCCTTTTTTAGCTTTTTTTTGTTCCATTTTTTTGATGTCAGTTGTTTCAAAAAAAGCAGCTATCCTTGTTAAAATCTGTCCACTGTTAGAATCAGTATAGTCAGTTTCAATTTTTAAAAAAGGAATATTTAACTGACTTTTCATTTCAGCATACTCATACGAGTAATAATCACAGAACTTTATAGTATTGTAAATTATACCCTTGAAGTCTTTATTAAAGAACTTACTCCGATCTTCCGCCATTCTCATGCAGGGCGTTAAATTAAGAAGCGATGCCGCATAGCCTTTTAATAAATTATCTTCTGATTCAATATTGAACATTCTGTCTTCACCTGTACATGTAAAATTTATAATATTTACTGAGCAGGAATTTTTAATTTTTTCTACAACATCATCTTTGAGTCTTGCACCTAAAATCGCAATACTTTCAGATGGTTCTTGCATCTTTCTGAAGGATGATTTATCTTCTAAAATTTTCAAGAAATTTTCTATAGTAAAGCCTTTATTTTTAAATGCTTTATACGCATCTATAAATTTAATAATTTCCTTATAAAATACATCTACCGCAAAAGTATCTTTTTTTCTGGGAAGGTCCAGAATATAGATAAATTTTACTCTATCTTTTAAAACATCATAAAGTCTTTTTATACTGTCACAACAGCTGGTCAAAACCACTTCTTCAATATTATTTTCAATAATATTTTCCAAGACTCCTTTCACGAAACTGCACGTATTTGGATGAAGCAGGGCTTCGGCACGTTCATAAGACTTACCTCCCGATTCAATCCTTTCCGGTTTTTCTCCAAAGGCTTCAATAATTTCCACCGGAGTATATTTACAAACGTAACCTACCAAGTTTTCACCCCCTACGGGCATTACTAAAGCATTTCCAGAAAAGCTTCCAGCCTCGTCCTGTTCTGCCCCACCTGGTTATTTCTTTTATCTACACAGTCGCCATCTAAATAAAGAAATGGGATACCCATTTTTGTTGCAAGATCTTTAATGATAAAAGTTCCACCTATGGACTGCTTGCAGCCAAGGTGGCAAAACTGTATTATTCCGTCTGGTTTTATCTTTTCAATTAATTCTCTAATTCTGGTGACTTTTCTCTCCATTTCACCATTGAAAGTATTTAAAATAAGTTTTTCAGCAATTCCGCGAAAAGGGTCCTTTTCGTCAATTTCGTCAAGATAATCAAAATTTAAATCACTTCCAGCAATATGAAATTTATTACTAAAATTAAAATAATCTTGAAAATTTTTCTCAAATATAGGGAGAAGGTGAACAAAAAATATACTTTTTCCACTTCTTGGGGGAGCATTTTTTATATCGTCGAGCAGCATTTCATAAAACTTTAATATCTCTTTGCTCCCAATAAATATATGAGATGCAAAAAGCATATACATTTCAAAAGTCATGGGAATCAAAAGGGTTTTTTCTTTTAAATAATTTAAATACTTATTTATGAGGGTTCTTGTCTTATTTTCAATTTTTACAACTTCCCTTAATTTATCAAGATCAAGCTTTCTCTTAAAAACTTCTTCAAGTTTTTCCACCATTTCTATAAGCTGTTTTTTTACATAAGCTACGGCTTCTTTAGAGTACTTATAAGGCACATCGATAATATATAATGGAACGTTTTGTTTTTTAGAAAGATACCTGAAGGTAGGTACGTTTGCATCACAAATGCTGGAAGTGGTTAGCATAAATTCTGGCTTTTTAAGAATTTTAAGCTCATTGGCCCCGATAAAAGTTTTATGATAACTACATAAAGTATTTGATATCCCCCTAGATTCGGCAGTATCAATAAGATAATCTTCAATAAAAAAACCTGACATAAAAGAAGAATATGCTTCAATAAATAAGGGCTTTATATCCAGAGCAATTAAAAACTCACAGGGTGAAAAAATGTTTACCCAGGCAGAATTTTGAGGATTTTCTAATGAATCTTTTATACTTTTTATACAGTATTTAGTTAGATAATGTAAAGAATTGGGTCCCCTTTTATCTTTAAAAATGCTTACATAGTAATAAGCAGTAGTAAGTCCAAAATTTATAAGTTTATTTATTTTTTCAGGTTTATCCATATTTCTTTTAATAATATTACTGTAAAACCTAACTACATCCATTTTCATCACTGCCTCTTATCCCCAAGTTTTTTATCGCCAATTTACCCGCTCCCGGGCTTTCTTGACCGCCGTATCGGGAAGGCTCACTACCTCCATCCCCGGTAGCCCGCGTTTTTTATCTATCCCCATTTTTTTCTATTAATACCGTTATAGGTAACGGTATGGACTTTGGAAAGCCTTTTTCTTCTCCTTTGGTCCTTTCTGTTTCCTTATTCGGCATCTTTCCCAAAATTCCTCTAAAAAGAAAAAACCCTGCTTGAAAAAGAGGGAAATAGTCGAGATTAGTATAAGGCAAAAACATGCTGCCGACGAATTTATTCATAAAGGCCTGGCTGGCATAGAACTCGAAGTAGGTAATGTTACGCGCAATGGCCCCAGCCTCGACCCGTTTCTGCTTGGATTAAAGTACCAGTCGGGCCCCTTCTCCGGGAGAGTTACCCAGGCGCACCATCCTATCCCGGGGTAAGTCTGGATACAAACCAATGGTAATGGCCGATTCAAGGTGAAGATACTGGCCAAAGCCTCCGGCGACATAAAAACGTTCGATGTCGGAAAGTTGGTATGAAATAATATGATTTCAGAAAAAAAGCTCCCATCACGGGAGCTTTCAAATATTTAAATTTACCGTCCGCCACCAGGTTACTATCTTACATAAAATACTTATTACCGGCAGTTTTAAAAGATCTTCCTGGTGTTTTATGATTTCCTTTTGCTTTTCGATTTCTTCTAAAAGTTCTTTTTCTCGCTTTTCCAGGGATTCCTTTTCATTTAAAAGGAATCCTAAATCAAGGGAGTACCGCTCTAATTCCTGCCTTAATTTCTTTTCTTTTTTTTGCCAGCTTTCCTCCGCTTTCTTGAATTGTTCCTGAACTTCAATTACTTCCTTTTCAAGCTTAGCCACTTTTTCTTCAAAGGTATTTTTAAGCTCAAAAAGTTTTTTTCGGTTTTCCTTATCTTTTTCCCGATAGGCATTTAACTTTTGAAACATATTTACAACAGAGTTTTCTAATTTTTCTTTAATTACCAGAAGTTCTTCTTTATCCCGGATTACCCGCTGATAGCGAGCATGCCAGAGGCGGCACTGGTATAAGATACTATCGGCTTTTCGCCTTAGCTTTTCATTTTCCCGGCTCATCCGGATCAATTCTTCCCGCCGTAAAGCCAAAAGAAAATCTTTTTCCGCAATTTTTTCCCAAAGCTCATTAATTTCTTCTTGACTTTTTCTCTGCAATAACTGGACCGCCGCAGCTTGCTCTAAAGCTTCCCGGGCTTGGGCTAAAACTTCGGCACTAACTTTACTTTTTTTATCAGCATAAAACATTTTTAACTTTTTAATGACATCCATATATTTCAGTGAAGCCTGAGCGTATACTTTTTTTAGTTTCAGGTCTAATTTATAATAACCGTAACCGTTTTGCTCAAAAAAAGGATACTTTTTTAATATTTTTAAAACTTTTTCCGGTGAAGAATCCACTCTTTTTGCTAATTCCTCCAGCCTCAATTCTTCTATCATAAGTTCTCGGGCAATTTTTTCCCGCAATAAAAAATCACTTTCATTTATTAACCAGTAGGTCAAAGCCCAGGAACCATCATCTAACTGCACAAACCGACTGTCCCGGCTTAATTGCTGAACTTTTTTATTTTTTTTGTCCTTTAAGGTATATTTTTGCGGCTTTTTACTGATTAGTACCTGTTTAAAAAAAGAATCGTTTTCCCGAATTCCCTCTTTGCGCACCGCCCAAAAGCCTTCTTCATTCTGGTAAAAACAGGGATTTTGCTTAAGACAGTTACGGGTTTTCTCCAGAATTTCCCTATACGAAAATTCCTTTAACATTTTTGCCCGGACATAGCCTACCAGCTCTTCTTCCGACATACAGGGAAAATAACACAGAACCGTTTTTAAAATATCGGTTAATGAGTTTAAGTTTTTGGCAAGGCGCAATACTACCACCTCAGATCTTATTTTGATGGTAGTATTATTCAATTTTCTGGCATTTTTTTCCTGCCGCGAAAATTGTTAGTCATAAAAAAACCTTTCGTCAAGATAAAACAAATTTAAAACAGGTCCCGGTAAAATTTTTCGATATCCTTTAAGCTTCGGCATAAAAATATTTTATCAATAAAAGGTTTGTATTCATGAATTACACAATCGGTTTTACTTGTTTCTTCCATGGTTAAAGGGGTTAACCAAAAGATTTTTTTTACCCTTTCTTTAATTTCCCTTAAATATTCCGCACCGGAATCCTGCCAGTTATTTTTTGCATCTCCCAAAATTATCAATACTTTTTGCCTGTTTAAAAGCTTGGGTTTATTTTGCAAAAACTCTAAAAAAGCTCTCCGGTAATCGGAAAAGCCTGTATAACTTAACTTTTCCTTCTCCAAAGCTTCAATAAATTCCCGGTAGGGCAAATTTAAAAGGTTGGTGACATCGGTTACTTTATCCACAAATAAGAATAAATTAATTTTTTGAAACCGTTCGGCAATATGATAGGTGAATTTTAAAAAGAAGCTGGAGTAATCTGCCATGGAACCACTTATATCCAGTAAAAGAATAATTTCCGCCGGCTTTAATTTATACTGATGATAAACTATTTGCGTGGGAACTCCGCCGGTTTTTAGGGTTAACCGGAAAGTGTTTGGGCCATTAAAAAGTCCGCGCCTTGCCAGCTTTTTTCGGTAACTTTTTTTCCAGGCTAAATTTTGAGCAATTTTTTTAAGATAACCATCCAATACTGCTTTTTCCAGCGGGTCTATTTCTAAAAGATCCTTTTCCGTCAGGTCAAGGGTTGTTTGGAGAGGCTTGGTTTTAAAATTTTGGTTTTTATTTTTATAAAGATATACTAAATATTTTTCTAACTCTTCTTCAGTTAGTTTACGCACATCAATTCCAAATTCTTTTTCAATTTTATAAAGATTTTCATACCAATTTATTTTCCGTTTAACGTTAGCTAAAAACTCTTTAATCTCCGCCGACCAATTTTCCTGGCTGCCTAATAGCTTTTTTATGGCTTCTTCGTTGTTAATGCGGAGTAAAAAATATAAACTTTCCTCATTACCAATTTGCCCCGACGGTAAGCCTAAATCCCCCGCATCCTCACCCTTATCTTTTAAAGTTGGTAAATTTAAGTTATAATCTTCAATTAGAAGGTAGGAAAAAATATCGTCTAAAATTTTTTGCTGTTCGGGAGTTTTGGCCAGGGTAATTTTTACAATATTCTTGAAGTTTTGGATAGTTAAAGGTCGTTCTAAAGCGCTGAGGGCGTTAAAAAAGTCTATGGTTTCGGCAAGAGAGCAGGTAATCCCCTGACGCCGCAGATAATTAATAAAATCAAGTAAAGGTTCCATCATGTCAATCACCTTTTTAGGAGGGAACATAATGCCTTTTAAAAATCCCGAAGATATAGCTTCCCGTTTGAGCAAAGTGGGTTATTTTAGCGATAAGCAAATTGCAACCGCAATTTATTTAGCCTACAATTTAGAAAAACCGCTTTTAATTGAAGGCCCGGCAGGCGTAGGCAAAACCGAAGTTGCCCTTGCAGTTAGTCAAGCCTTAAAAGTTCCGCTCTTAAGGCTTCAGTGTTATCCTGGATTGGATGAGGCCAAAGCCCTCTATGAATGGAATTACCAAAAGCAGCTTTTGTTTTTACAAACGGTAAAAAATAACTGGCAAGAAGTAAAAAAGGATTTATACAGTGAAGAGTTTCTCCTACCCCGCCCCCTTTTAAAAGCTCTAACTTCCGCAACTAAAACCGTTTTGCTTATCGATGAAATTGATAAAAGCGATGAAGAGTTTGAAAGTTTCCTTTTAGAAACTTTAGCAGAATATGCCATAACCATCCCCGAATTAGGTAGGATAAAAGCCAAAAATCCACCGTTTATCATAATTACCAGCAATAACTCTCGGGAACTTTCCGATGCCCTGAGGCGTCGTTGCCTTTATCTTTACCTTGACTATCCCGCCCGGGAGCGGGAAGTTGAAATCATTTTAAACAAAGTTCCGGGAATTGATGCCAAACTTGCAGGCCAAATCGTAGATTTTGCCAACCGTTTAAGATCCCGGGATTTAAAAAAGAAACCAAGCATTGCCGAAACGGTGGAAATGGCCAAAACTATAAAATTATTAAATTTAACCTCATTAAATCCCGAAGTACTGGATACCACCCTGGGCGTGTTACTTAAACACTGGGAAGATTTAAAATACGTAAAAGAAAAAGAGCTGCCCAATTACAAGCTGTAATTGGGCGCTTCTTTTGTAATGGTTACATCATGCGGATGACTTTCTCTAAGCCCTGCCTGAGTAATTTTGATAAATTTTGTTTTGGTTTTTAATTCATAAATATTGCGAACACCACAGTATCCCATTCCTGCCCGAAGTCCACCAATTAATTGAAAAATAGTTTCCGAAACAGGCCCTTTAAAGGGAACTCTTCCTTCTACTCCTTCCGGCACCAACTTTTGCTCGTTTTCCTGGAAATATCTATCCTTGCTTCCCTCTTTCATCGCGCCTAAAGAACCCATTCCGCGGTAAACTTTATAGCTCCGCCCTTGCCAGATTTCAATTTCCCCGGGGCTTTCTTCGGTTCCAGCCAACAAACTTCCCAGCATAACTGTATCAGCACCCGCGGCTAATGCCTTGGTGATATCCCCGGAATATTTAATACCTCCATCGGCAATAATGGGTACATCATACTTCATGGCAACTTCAGCGCAATCAAGAATGGCAGTAATTTGCGGAACCCCAATCCCCGCCACTACCCGGGTGGTACAAATTGACCCTGGACCAATGCCCACCTTTACCGCATCGGCACCGGCTTTGATTAAATCTTCGGTAGCTTCAGCAGTGGCCACATTTCCGGCAACTAATTCCACTTCTGGATATTTGCTTTTGATTTTATATACTGCCTCTAGTACACCCCGGGAGTGACCGTGTGCAGTATCCACCACAATCGCATCGACTTTAGCCTCAACTAAAGCCTTAACCCTGTCCATCATGTCTCGACTAACCCCGACCGCCGCTGCAACCCGCAACCTTCCTTTTTCGTCTTTTGCGGCATTGGGATATTTCCGGGTTTTTTCAATATCTTTAATCGTAATTAAACCTTTTAAATGGAAATTTTCATCTACTAAAGGTAACTTTTCTATTTTATGCTTTTGCAGTATTTTTTCCGCCTCTTTTAAACTCGTCCCTACCGGTGCGGTAATTAAATTATCTTTGGTCATGACATCAGCAATTTTTTTGCTGTAATCCGATTCAAAGCGTAAGTCTCTATTGGTTATGATTCCTACCAGCTTTCCCTCAACGGTAATGGGTACTCCTGAAATATGGTACCGTTCCATTATTTCCAAAGCATCTCTAATTAAATGCTCCGGCGACAGCGATATTGGGTCAGCAATAATTCCATGTTCGGACCGTTTAACTTTATCCACCTCCATCGCTTGCTCTTCAATAGACATATTTTTATGTATGACCCCAATTCCTCCCTCCCGGGCCATAGCTATAGCCATCCGCGCTTCGGTTACCGTATCCATACCTGCACTAACTATGGGAATATTTAATTTGATCTTTTTCGTAAAACGCGTAGTAGTATCCACATCTCTGGGTAATACTTCCGATTTTGCAGGAATCAAAAGTACATCATCAAAAGTTAATCCTTCTTTAACTATTTTTGACTCCATTCTAATTCCTCCTTTTTCATTATTTTATCAATTATATCAAATTTATCACATTTTGCAAAATTTATACTTATACCCCAATAATTGTTCGAATAATTATTTTAATTTGACAAAAAATATAATTGGAGGTGGTGACAGTGGTAAAATCACCATTGGAAAAACTTAAATATGAGGTTGCCGGGGAACTTGGCATCGGCACCGACGACACCACCTACAGACAAAACTTAGAAAAAATGAAAATCGAAGCCGCCAGGGAAATCGGTATTTATGACCAAGTTAAAGACGGCTACTGGGGTGAAGTTCCATCCCGGGAATGCGGCCGGGTTGGTGGAAGGCTTGGTGGAAAAATTGGTGGTAACATGGTAAAAAAATTAATTGCCTTGGCAGAACAGCAATTACAACAAAAGTGGTAGCTAATTACCACTTCTTTTTTGTATTTCTTTGGCTAAGAGCTCTAACATGTCATCAACCATATGGGGAAGAGGCAGGTCACCAATTCCCGCAAATAAATAATTTTCCCGGGCCAGTGGTAACAAAATTTTTTTAATATTGGCCAAGGAAAAAGCTTTTGCCATTTCCGGTGTAATCTCCCCAAGCATCCCGTAGGGAAAAGCAATTCCAATCGGGCCCAAGATGATGTCAACCCGGGACAAATTATAAATAAGAGCAGATTCGCCCGTTGCCCCCTCATTTGCTCCTGCCTTTAACATGCTGTAAGTTGCATGACTGTTGGTTCCAATAGCGATTATTTCAATCTCCTGACCAAAAGCTTTACGTATTCTTTCAATAATGTACTTCCCAATGCCTCCGCCCTGACCATCAATAACCGCAATTCTCATACTACCCTCCTGTACTGCAAATATTCACCGATTCTTTTTCCTGCTTCTATAAGTTTATCCTCGTCCGCCACCAGGGCAATTCGAACGTACCCTTCACCGAGGTCTCCAAATCCGATACCCGGAGTTACTGCTACACCAGCATTGGTGAGAAGATCTAAAGAAAACTTTCTTGAATCTTTTATTCCATCAGGAAGCTGGGCCCAGACAAACATTGTAGCTAAAGGAGGTTTTACTTGCCAGCCATACTCGGATAAAGTTTTAATAAGAACATTTCTCCTTTTTTCATAAGTCTTAACTAAATCCGGGATAATAACCTCTCTAAGCTTAAACGCTTCTAAAGCCGCTTTTTGCAAAGGCTTAAAAACGCCGTAATCAATATTTGATTTTAATATTGTTAAAGCGGAAATAACCTTTTGATTACCAGCAGCAAAACCTACCCTGATTCCCGCTAAATTAAATGATTTTGAAACGGAATAAAATTCAACTGCAACGTCAATTGCTTTAGGAATTTCTAAAAGACTAATACTTCTGGTCTCATCAAAAGTTAATTCTCCATAAGCCAAATCATTAACTAAGATAAAACCATATTTTTTGGCATAAAATACAAGTTTTTCAAAAAATTCGTAATTGGCCATGGCAGTCAAAGGGTTATTAGGGTAGTTGAGAAAAATAATTTTTGCCGTCCGTAAAATATCATAAGGAATCTTTTCAATGTCCAAAAGATAATTATTTTCCTCTAATAAAGGGTAATAATAAATCTTCGCTCCCGCAAGTTTTGCTGCCGCTTCATATATAGGATAACCGGGATTTGGTACTAACACCAGATCTCCCGGATTCAAGAAAGAAAGGGGTAAATGAGCCAAGCCCTCTTGCGAGCCGAGTAATACAAGGGTTTCATCAATTTTTAAATTAACTCCATACTTTTTTTGATACCAGGCAATTAAACCTTCTCTTAATTCCTCTAAGCCTGGATTTAAGGTATATCCATAGCTTTGGAAATCCTGTACCTCTTTGGCCAACACTTCAATTATTTTAGGGTGTGGCGGTAAATCGGGACTTCCGATGCTTAAATTTATCACGTCGCGCTCTTTGGATACTTTTTTAATCAGCATCGATAATTCGTCAAAAATACCGGTTGAAAATTTCATCCCCTACCCACCTTTTAATTTTTAAAATTAATATAACACTTCTTTTAAAACTCTATCAATATTTTGGTAAAATATTTTTTCAACCTCACCGGGTAAAAATCCGGCCCTCAATAACGCTTCCTTTAAATTTTCGTACTTGCTACAATCTTCTACTCCTTCAGCTCTTTTCTCCATTCCATCAAAATCAGAACCAATTGCTAATACATTAACCCCTGCAATTTCAGCAACGTGGATAAAATGGGCCACTAACTTTTCTAAGGTGGGAAATTCGGCAGATATAAAGTCCGGGACAAAGCTAATTCCAATTACCCCGCCTTTTGCCGCTAAAGCTTTTATTTGCCGGTCGGTAAGATTACGGGGATGGTCACAAAGGCTTCGGCAGTTGGCATGGGAGACAATAAAAGGTTTTTCCGATAAATCTATTAAATCCCAAAATCCGGGTTCAGCAAGATGGGCAGCATCTATCAGAATTTTTTTCTCGTTTAATTTCCGCACCACCTTCCGGCCAAAAGTAGTAAGGCCTTGGGGGTTATTTTCTAAAACACCGTCGGCAATTAAATTTTTATAATTCCAGGTAAGGGTAAGAGAAGCTACCCCCAGTTGCTTTAAATGTTCAATTCGCAAAAGATTATCTATTACTTCCCCACCTTCCACACTTAAGTACAAGGAAGTTTTCTCTTGGTTAAACAAGCTATTTAAATAATTCTGATAAAAATTATAGATCTGGATAAATCTTTCCCAGGCTCCATCGGGTTTAAATTTTTCTTCAATGTAGATAGCTAAAAATGGTACAACGTCTGCTTCTTTTAAACTTCTCCAGCTGGTTTGAGCTTCTGGATCAATTTCATTAAAAAAATTTAAACCCTTATTATAGTAAAATACTAAAGAATCCAGATGACAGTCGATAATCATCAATCATTTCACTCTCCTTAGAAAGAATAAATGCCTGTCTATCGTTAAGATAAACAGGCATTTCACTTAAAACTTTTTAACGGGGCTGAACAATTAATTTTATGGCAGTCCGTTCTTCACCGTCGATAACGATGTCGGTGAAGGCAGGGATGCATACCAGATCCAAGCCGCTGGGCGCTACATAACCACGGGCAATCGCCACAGCTTTCACTGCTTGATTAATCGCCCCTGCACCAATAGCTTGTAACTCCGCGCTGCCTCTTTCCCGGATAACCCCAGCTAAAGCACCGGCTACCGAATTTGGATTAGACTTTGCTGAAACTTTCAACACTTCCATTAGCAAACCTCCTTAGTTTGTATATTTTACTATATCTGGTATATCATATATTCGCTATTTTAGGGAAATTTCCTTTTTTATTTTTAAATTTTTTTTAAATTTTTACTGGGAATTTCCCCTTTACTCCCCCTCAATATACTGAATACGGGTTATGTTTTCTGCTTTGCCATCCTCCGTCAGGGATACCAAAATTCCGGAAACAATATAGGGACCGCTGGCACTTTCAAATCTTTGAGGCATTTGCGTTAAAAACTTTTGGAGTACCAAATTAGTTTTAACTCCAATCACCGAATTTAACGGCCCACTCATCCCAACGTCGGTAATATAGGCGGTTCCCCCGGGTAAAATCCGTTCATCGGCCGTCGGTACATGGGTATGGGTGCCAAAAACTAAAGAAACCCTGCCATCCAGATACCAGCCAAGGGCTATTTTCTCCGAAGTAGCTTCGGCATGAAAGTCTACAATTATGTAATCAACATCTTGCAGTTCTAAAAGTATTTCGTCCATTTTGCGAAAGGGACAGTCCAATTCGGCCATAAATACCCGTCCCATTAGGTTAACTACCGCAACATTTTTCCCATTAACCCTAAAAATTCCATACCCCTGTCCCGGGGTCCCGGGAGGGTAATTCGCCGGACGAATAATGCGCGCTTCATCATTGATTATGGTAAATATTTCTTTTTTATCCCAGGTGTGGTTTCCCATCGTTAAAACGTTAATTCCTGCGGCAAATAGTTCTTGAGCAATTTCCGGGGTTAAACCATTTCCTCCCGCCGCGTTTTCCCCATTGGCAATGATAAAATCTACCATATGCTTTTCCAGTATCCGGGGAATAACCTCTTTAACCCCTCGACGTCCCACCCGTCCTACTATATCCCCGAGTATTAAAATATTCAAAGCCATATCCTCCGTTTCTAATTAGCTATCACAACTCTTCCTTCCTCACGGAACGCAAATACCGTGTTATAAAAACTTCGTTTGGTATTTTCTAAAAGTAAACTTATATGCTGCTCGTCAACTTCGATAAAATCAAGAACATCGTTAAATTCATCGGTAAGGTAATTAAAACCTAACCCTTTTCCCACCTGAACTGCAAAATTTAATTCCCCTAAATGAAAGGTATTTAAATCCCTGAATACTTCTATCATAACATAATTTTCCAGGGAACTGCATTTTATCTCTAACGTATATTTTCCCATCTTTTTTAAGTCTAAATAACTTTTCCATAAATACTCGGTCTTTTTAAGCCTTTGGGTAACATCTTTCTGGCTTTCAATAAAGTATTTTAATTTAACTTGCTTGGCATTGGAATCAATTTGTATCGCTGCCAGCTCGGGATGTAAAAGGAAGATTGATGTGAGAAGATTTACAATTGTTTCGTTTTTAACGGATTTCGCAGGATTTTTCATTGCTATCTCACCACCATAAATTAATTCTACCACAAAACCATTTTTTCCTTCTATAATTAAAAACGACCCCTGCGGGTCGTTTTTTTGCCTATTTTGCGTAATCGACTGCCCTGGTTTCCCGTATAACGGTAACTTTTATTTGCCCGGGATATTCAACCTCTTCTTCAATTTTCTTAGCAATCTCCCGAGCTAAACGAACGGAAGCCAGGTCATCTATCTTTTCAGGTTTTACCAGGATTCTTAGTTCCCGGCCAGCCTGTATAGCATAAGATTTCTCAACACCTTCAAACTCATTAGCAATTCCTTCTAATTTTTCGAGCCGTTTAAGATAGGCTTCCAAAGTTTCACGCCTTGCTCCGGGTCTTGCGGCAGAAATGGCATCGGCAGCTTGCACAAGTACTGCTTCCACTGTTTTTGGCTCTTCATCACCATGATGGGTGGCAATTGCATGTAAAACTTCCGGATGCTCGCGGTATTTTTTAGCAAGCTCAACCCCAATTTCCACATGGGATCCTTCCACTTCATGGTCAACGGCTTTCCCGATATCGTGCAAAAGCCCAGCCCGTTTTGCTAAAGCAACATCAGCTCCCAACTCAGCAGCCATTAAGCCGGCTAAGTGGGCAACCTCAATAGAATGCTTTAAAATATTTTGTCCGTAACTTGTTCTAAATTTTAACCTACCAAGTAGTTTAATAATCTCGGGATGTAAACCGTGAACGTTAACCTCAAAAGCCGCTTGTTCACCAGCTTCCCTTATATCTTGCTCTACTTCTTTGGTAGCCCTTTCCACCATTTCCTCAATACGCGCCGGGTGAATTCGTCCATCTTGGATTAACTTTTCCAGGGCTCGTCGGGCAATTTCCCGGCGGATTGGATCAAAACCGGAAAGAATTACAGCCTCGGGGGTATCATCAATAATTAAATCAACACCCGTTAAAGATTCAAAAGTCCTTATGTTCCGACCTTCACGCCCTATTATTCTTCCTTTCATCTCATCATTGGGGAGGGCAACAACCGTAACTGTGGTTTCGGCCGCATGATCAGCAGCACATCTTTGAATTGCTAATGTAATAATTTCCCTGGCTCTTTTTTCGGCCTCTTCTTTGGCTTTTGTTTCAATTTCCTTGATTAATAAGGCCATTTCTTGTTGAACTTCTTCTTCCACTTGTTTTAAAAGGAGCTCCCTGGCCTCCTCGGTAGAAAGTCCCGAAATCCGTTCTAACTCAGCCAATTCTTTTTGCAGCGTCTCCTCTAAGCTTTGCCGCAAATTCTCTATTTCCTGCTCCTTTTTGGCTAACTGCTCTTCTTTCCGCTCAAAACTTTCTATTTTTCGATCCAAGGTTTCTTCCTTGGAAAGAAGCCTGCGCTCTAAACGTTGCAATTCCTGGCGTCTTTCCCGGTGTTCTCTTTCTACTTCATTTTTCATTTTTAAAATTTCTTCTTTTGCTTCTAAAACCGCTTCTCTTTTCTTGGCTTCAGCGGCTTTTGTTGCTTCATCAATTATTTTTTTAGCCTGAGCTTCTGCGGAACCGATGGCTGCCTCAGCAATGTTTTTTCTGATAACATAACCTGCAGCAACCCCAACCCCAACTCCAGCAACAGCAATAATTATGTCGGTTATTAAATTCAATTTTTCACCTCCTTACTATCGGGTAGCTAATAAAAAAAACCGAGTTTCTACTCGGCTGAAATAGAATAAGAAACCTACCAACAGGCCAAAACCAATCGGCAGGTCCCATTCTACTTTCACCTATCCATATTTTACCCGTTCTCCTTATCATCTGTCAAGAAAACTGCCTTTCGCGCCACCGCCGGCGAAAAACCACGTCCCACCAAAAATCGGTAATATTTGCCATAATCTTCTGGGTCAAGCTGTTTATACTTCTTTAATAAAATCTCCTTTGCTTTAATAACTTCCTCCTCTTCGTCCACCGGCAAATTATTTAAAAGTTCCAAATCTATTCCTTTTTGCAAAAGCTTAGATTTTATTCGGTATATTCCGTATCTTAAAGCCTTTCCACTTAAAAGATAATTTTCCACGTACCGTTTGTCATCTAAATAACCGATAGCAGTAAGCCTGGAAATCGCCTCTTCAATTTCTTCATCGGAAAAACCATTTTTTGAAAGATACTGGCGCACTTCTGCAGTTGTCCGCAGGGCACGGGAAAGGTAGTTTAAGGCTTTTTGGTAAGCCCGACTACTCAAAATTATTCCTCAAACTCCTCGGAATGTTTAAAAGTCGACGATTCTGGAGAGTTCAATACTTGCTCCCGGATCTTTTGCTCAATTTCTCTGTAAATTTCCGGGTTCTGCCGTAAAAACTCTTTGGCATTTTCCCGGCCCTGGCCCAATCGCTCATCATTGTAAGAATACCAAGACCCTACCTTTTGAACAATTTTTAACTCAACAGCAACATCCAACAAACTTCCTTCCTTGGAAATCCCTTCCCCGTACATAATATCAAAATCCGCCTGTTTAAAAGGAGGGGCAACTTTGTTTTTAACGATTTTTACCCGCGTGCGGCTGCCAATAATATCATTTCCTTGTTTTATGACATCTATCTTCCGAACATCCATGCGAATTGACGCATAAAATTTCAGGGCTCGTCCTCCGGGAGTAGTTTCCGGGTTTCCAAACATAACCCCTACTTTTTCCCGCATTTGGTTGATAAAGATCGCCACAGTTTTTGATTTACTTATGGCCCCGGTAAGCTTTCTTAAAGCCTGAGACATAAGGCGGGCCTGCAAACCGACATGAGCATCACCCATTTCTCCTTCAATCTCCGCCCGCGGAACTAAAGCAGCCACCGAATCAATTACAATCACGTCAATCGCACCGCTTCTTACCAAGCTTTCGGCTATCTCTAAAGCCTGTTCGCCGGTATCGGGCTGGGAAACTAAGAGATTTTCAATATCAACTCCTAACTTTTGGGCATAAACCGGATCTAACGCATGTTCGGCATCAATAAATGCTGCGATACCACCCATTTTTTGCGCTTCCGCTATAATATGCAAAGCCACGGTAGTTTTTCCGGAAGATTCGGGGCCAAAAATTTCAACCACCCGGCCTCTGGGAACTCCACCTACCCCTAAGGCTAAATCCAGAGCCAGAGAACCAGTAGGAATTACTTCCACCTGAAATTTTCCGGTGTTTTCACCCAGGCGCATAATTGAGCCTTTCCCAAACTGCTTTTCAATTTGGGAAATGGTAAGCTCTAAGGCTTTTAGTTTATCATTCATAAAAGCTCCCTCCATAAAACATTTGTTCGTGTTTATTATAACTTTTCGCCGGTTTAATTGTCAAAACAATTTTGAATTAAAAGTTTTAATGCCTCCTTTACCGTTTGCGTTCTAATTTCCTGCCTATCACCGTTAAGTTGATATTTAAAAGCTTTAACATCCTGAACGTTCGCAATACCGATATATACCAGGCCAACGGGTTTATCCGGTGTACCCCCAGAAGGTCCGGCAATTCCCGTGATACCCACTCCTACCGTTGTTTTAAGCTTATTTTTTATTCCCAACGCTAAGCCTTTAGCAACTTCGGGGCTTACCGCACCTTTTTTAAGTAAAAGGTCTTTATCTACGTCGGTTAAGATTTCTTTGGCCTCATTGGCATAAACTACTGCCCCTCCAATATAATATTGAGAACTTCCGGGAACAGCAGTAATTACCGCTCCTAAAAGTCCGCCGGTGCACGATTCAGCCGTTGCCAAAGTTAAATTCTTAGCAATAAACAACCGCTGCACTTCTTGGGCCAAAGAAAATAAAGTATTATCAATCATTTATAAACTCTCCTTTTAAATCGTATATATCATAATCGGTTATTAAAACATTAATAATTTGACCCTTTTTCAATCTTTTTTCCGCTTTAATTTCAATTATTCCGTCAATTTCGGGGGCATCCATATAGGTTCGCCCAAGGTAAAGGTTTTCTCCTCTTATCTTTTTTTCAACAATGACGGGAATCTTTTTACCTACCAAAGCTTTGTTTAAGTTTAGGGAAATCTCTTGCTGCACCTCCATTAATTTCTCATAACGTTGCTCCTTAACTTTTTTCGGTATTTGGCCCTTCATTTTTGCTGCAGGAGTGCCTTTTTCGCGATAATAGGGAAAAGCCCCCAGGCGATTAAATTTAAACTTTTTAACAAAATCTAAAAGATAGTTAAACTGTTCTTCCGTCTCTCCCGGAAATCCAACTATAAAGGTAGTCCTGATAGTTATATCAGGTATTTCTTTTCGGAGCCTTTCTAAGGTTGATATAATTTCTTCACTACTTCCCTTCCTTCCCATTTTCTTTAAAATTTCGGGATGAATATGCTGTAACGGTACATCGACGTACTTAATTACCTTGGGATTTTCTTTAATCTCGTTAATTAATTCGGGAGTAATTTTATCGGGATAAAGATACATCAACCTTACCCAAAAATTTCCTTTAATGCTGCCAATTTTTCTTAAAAGTTCAACCAATTTAAACTCCCCATAAAGATCAATACCGTACGCGGTAGTATCCTGAGCTACCAAAATGATTTCTTTAATTCCCTGTTTCAGGGTATCTTTAATTTCTTCTAAAATATCATCAAGCGGCCTGCTGGTGTATTTACCCCGAATTGCCGGTATAGTACAGTAGGTACAACGGTTATCACAGCCATCGGCAATCTTGATATAACGATAGACCTCATTGCTTTTAGCTCGCGGTTTTTTTTCCAAGTTTAAAAATCCCGGCTCGCTTAAAACTAATTTATTATTTTCCCCAAAATCAGCTAAAAGTTTATCAAGGTTATTTATTTCCCGGGGGGTAAAAAATAGGTCAACCTCCGGTAAATGTTTTGCTAACTCTTTACCCTCCCTTTGGACCAAACAACCGGCAACCAGGATTTTTTGTCCGGGTTTTTTCAGGTGAACAAGATTTAAAATTTCTTCAATACTTTCTTCGATAGCCGCTGAAATAAAACCACAGGTGTTTACAATTAATAAATCGCTTTCTTCCGGATTTAAAGAGCGCTCATACCCTTTACTTTCCAGAATTCCCATTATTACTTCACTATCCGCTTGATTTTTGGTACAGCCCAAGGAAAGGATAAAATATTTCAACTACTTTCACCTCTTACCCTTAATATGTTATTTTAACCACCTGGCCCATCTTTCCTGGGGTTCCGTAGGTCACTCCATTTACCGTTACCACTACCGCTCCGGCATTGCCAAATTTTATATTAACGGGTTTGGTCGAAATAAATTGTTTTTCGGCAGGAGGATTGATTTTACCCGTAAAGACAACCTTATCTTCTTCTTTAACTTCTAACCAGCAAGGCCCGTAAACGGCCCTAACAATAATCGTTTTTTCAAATCTTTTCACCGGCAGTACCCTTTGGCTTTGTTTTTGATAAACTTTACCGGGAACCGGAGGTTTGATGGCCTTACTGGGTTCTTTGGTTATTCTGCCGCTTATAAAAGTATAAAACAAGCCGCTGGTTATAATTAGAAAGAACAACGTAATAAAGACAGTTTTTAATGGTAGAAAAAATTTTTTTTCTTCTTTAAAAGCCTTAACTTGTTTTGTCTGCTCCGAGATAGATTGCTCCGTATTTACCACGATTGTTGGCAAATCTTCGGGCTCGATCGTTACACCTAAAAAGCGGGCATAGCTTTGTAAAAAAGGTTTTATATAAGCTTTCCCAGGAAGTTCATCAAACCTTTCCTCTTCCAAAGCTTGTAGATACTTACTACGGATCTTAATCTCTTCTTCCACTTGCTTAAGGGTTAAACCTAATTGCTCCCGGCGTTTTCTTAATTTTTCCCCAATCATTTTTGTTTCCCTCCTGCCACTTCCCTCCAAAATTCCCCTACTTTTGCGGTTAGCTCATCAATATCTTTTCCGGAAATAACCTTTTTTATATTTTGTAAATAGGCCGTGGATTTTTTATAAAGAGGGTCGTAATAGTCAAGAAGCAGAGTCTTAGTAAAATCATAAAATCTTCGCATTCTTAAATCATCTATAAGCTTTTCCACCTTTGCTCTGCCCAAATAGGGTGTAATACTTTGCAAAGCTTTTATAAACAATTCAATATCAATTTTTTCCGCTTTATATTCAGACATGAGGTTTTCAATACGCTTTTCTTCCGGCAATTCTAACAATACCACCGGTGCTTCCTGCATCTTTTTAAACAATCCTCTGGGAATAAAAAGTTTTCCGATCTTTTGGCTTTCTCCTTCCGTTAAAAAGGGGATTCCCTGCAAATCCTTTAAAACTTCGTATAATTTAGATTCAAAAAATTTTTGGGAGGGCTGGGGCTCAAGCCCCAAATGTCCAAAAACCGAACCCCGGTGATTGGCAAGTTTTTCTAAGTTTAAAACCGGTAATTCTTGCCGTTGTAAGTTTTCTAAAATTTTTGTTTTCCCAACCCCGGTCATTCCGTAGAGAACAATAGGATGCAAATTTTCAACTGTTTCAAAGAATTTAACTACTTCTCTGCGGTAACTTTTATAGCCCCCTTCTAAACGGTAAACATAGATATCAACCATCCTCAGTATTTCTGCCAAAACAAAACTTCGTAAACCTCCCCGCCAGCAATAAATTACGACATCTCCCTGTTCTTTATATTTAAGGATTTCATTCACCATGCGGGGAAGCTTTGGAGATAAAAAATTTAATCCTGCTAATTTTGCCTGGCTTACGCCTTGAAATTTATATATTTTACCTATAACTTCCCTTTCCCAATCACTAAAAAGCGGTAAATTCAGGGCGCCGGGAATGTGATCCTCAATAAACTCTTTAGGAGAACGGACATCAACAAACACCGGATTTTTTAAATTTTTTACGTCGGAAAAAGTTACGCTTTTCATGGAGTATCACCCAAAAGCTAATGAAAGAGTCTCGATTAAGTATAACACCGGCAATTTTTCCGGTCAATAATAAAAACCGGGCATCCGCCCGGTGAATTATTCGTAGTTAAAAACCGTTTCCGCATCCTTTGCCGGAGTTATTTTAAATTCCTTTAACCTCACAATTTTTTCTTCCTTACCCGTTTCGGTATTTACGTAAATTAAATATTTTTCCCCCAGCAATTCACCTAAAAACTCGTACGTTAAGATCTCCTGGTTTCTGTCATTTAAAATCACGGCTTTGCGGGTTCGTAAAATCTTTAAATGCGGGTTAATATTTTTTTTAGCTTTAGCTTCAGTTAAAAGGAGTTTATTAAGCGGTCGTGGCCTATCGTACATGTAATACTGGGTTCCTTCAAAAGCCGTAACATCTCCTTTATCCATTCCCACTTTTACCTTAATAACTTTGGGGTAATATAATATATCACCTACTTTACTAACAAAGGTAATACTTAATTCGTTATCTATTTTATCTATCTCCGTGGGCTCTATGTTTCCAAAACCGAACTTAAGAAGATATTTTTTTGCTTTTTGAACGCATTCATTAACCGTTAAAGAAGGAGAAGTGGTTGGCCTTGTAGTCAAAAAGCTAAGAATTTTGCCCCCGTTAACGGAAACATTATAATAAATTTTCGTTTTAGCTTGACGGTCGATCACTTCGTACAAATACGTCGGAATTAAACCATTGACCCTGGTAACCGGCAAAATCATCCTGCCAGCAGCTTCCTGCCCCAAGAAATCTTTAATTATTGTTTTCGCCTCAATCATGGAAACCGGTTTACCTTTTATTCCTAAAGGGTAGGGATTAATGTTGACAAAATCACCTTCGTAAGCAACCTTTTTATTTCTCAGATCTAAAACATTGTTTTCCACATCTCGCAAGGCATTAACTATCGCTTCCGGCATCAAATCTTCCCGGAGGGAATACAGTTTGGTTTCTTTAGTTATCATAATCGGTTGATTTTTTAAGATATCTACCGCTTTTTCCAGTTTATTGTTAATTTTTTTCAGCTCATTATAGTAGGTTGCCAGGGTTTTTCTTTCTTCAGGGCTCAACGATTTACCTTCGGTATCTTTAATGGCAACGGTATAGGTAAAGTCTCCAACCTGATTGTAAAATGCTTTTGTTTTTTCCAGGGAAAAAGTAGTTACCGGCAGTTGCCCCAAATCTTCCACCACAGCATAAGCCTGCCGCCACCCCTTGGCCGCCTGCTTTAAATTTTGCTGCAGTGACATGGAAACCAATGTTTTTCCCACCTGGGCTTCCAAGGTTTTACTGTGTCCGTATAATTCTTCAAAAGCCCTCCGGTACTGACTATTTAATTCCCAGTAAAGCCGATTCTTTTTTTGACTTTGATCGTAACCCCAGATAAATACACCTACTAACAATAAACTGCCCAGGATAACGGCAATAGTCCTTTTCATTCCATCATCTCCCGAAAACATGTTTGCCAATCCTTGCTATGATTTTTCTGGTCCAAATCCACCGGGAAACCTTTTTGGCCGGATTCCAGAAAAATAGAGCACCATATGTTGGATCCCAACCGCGCAGAGCATCATAGGCAGCTTTAATACTTTCCCGGTTCGGCAGTAGCGACCAAAAACGTCCGTTGGCAACCGATTCAAAAGCACCAGGCTGAAAAATTACTCCGGCAATGGTGTTGGGAAATCCGGGGTGCCGTACCCGGTTTAAAATAACCGCAGCTATGGCAACCTTTCCTGCATACGGTTCCCCTTCCGCTTCCGCCCGAATAATCCGGGCTAAAAGATAAAGATCGCTAATTCCCGAATAAGTGTACGCTTTCGGCTTGGCGGCCAAAACCTGATTGTAATAGTAAGTTACGCTACCCGCCCAGAAAATTACCAGGGTTACTACCGCGATAAGTTTTAGTTTTGTTTTAGTTTTTGTCATTTTCTCACCACCTGTAATCATAGTTTTCTTATTTTACGGTAAGTTTATACAAAAAAAGGACCTTTAAAGGTTTTTTCCTTTAAAGGTCCTTAAACATTTCTTTATATTGTTCGTATGAAATTAACACAGGCCGCGGTTTACTTCCTTCATAGCCCCCAACAATTCCTTTTCTTTCCATTTGGTCAATTAAACGAGCTGCCCGCGCATAACCAATTCTAAGACGTCTTTGGAGAAGGGAAATCGAGGCATGCCCGGCATCCATGACAATTTTCACCGCCTGCGGCAATAACTCGTCTTCTTCCAACTGTGAATCTTCTTCGACATCCAGTTCCTGCTCGAACTCGGACGAAAATTCGGGGTCCCCCTGTTTTTTCCAAAACTCCACCACCGCTTCCACTTCTTTATCGGACATGTAAGCTCCTTGAACGCGAATGGGTTTGGAGGCACCAACCGGAAAAAACAGCATATCTCCTTTTCCTAAAAGTTTTTCCGCACCAGCCATGTCCAAGATAGTACGGGAATCGGTCTGCGAGGAAACCGCAAACGATATCCGTGAAGGAATATTGGCTTTTATTAAACCGGTTATTACGTCCACCGAAGGACGTTGAGTTGCTACAACCAAATGCATCCCGGCAGCTCGCGCCATTTGTGCTAACCGGCAGATAGAATCCTCCACTTCTGCCGGAGAAACCATCATTAAATCGGCCAGCTCATCAATAATAATAACGATGTAAGGCAAATAACTTAAATCCTCGCCACCTTTAGTTAAAACTAAGCTGTTAAAGCGCGTTATATCCCGAACTCCGTATTTAGCAAAAAGTTCATAGCGCCGCTCCATTTCTCTCACAGCCCAGCGGAGAGAAATGGCTGCTTTTTTGGCATTGGTAACTACCGGGCTAATTAAATGGGGAATGCCGTTAAAAGTAACCAGCTCGACCATTTTCGGGTCGATCATCAGAAACTTTACTTCCTGTGGAGTTGCCCGGAATAAAATGCTGGAAATCAGGGTATTTAAACAAACACTTTTCCCCGATCCTGTTGCTCCAGCAATGAGTAAATGAGGCATTTTTTGGAGATCGGCCACAATTGGTTTACCGGCAATATCCTTGCCCAGGGCAAATGCAAGAGGTGAAGCTTGATTCTGAAATTCAGGAGTTTCGATAATTTCTCTTAATACCACCATATTTATTTCTTTGTTGGGAACTTCAATTCCAACCGCGGCTTTTCCTGGAATTGGCGCTTCAATTCTGACATCCGCTGCCGCTAATTTTAAAGCAATATCGTCAGCTAAGCTTACTATCTTACTAACCTTAACCCCGGGGGCAGGTTCCAATTCATAGCGGGTTATCGCCGGTCCGCAGGAAACTTCCTTAACAGTGGCTTGAACCCCAAAACTCTCAAGGGTTTCTTCCAGGATTTTGATATTCTCGGAAATATCCCGATTCATTTGATTGCGGGATGATTTAGGCCGATTTAACAGAGATATTGGTGGCAGTTGGTACTTTTCAAAATCTTTAAGACTTAGCTGTTCAAAGGAAGTTAGATTTTCTTCGGTTTCCTTTATGGTTTTCTTATTTTCGTTCTCCTTTTGGGCAGCCCTATCTTCTGCCTCTACATGAACCGGAAAGCTTTCTGATTGAAAATTAAAAACAGGTTCAGGCGGTGGCGGCATCTCAATAATTACGGGCTCTTTTCTTTGCTTTTTGGGCTTGAGTTCTTCTTCCTCAATAAACAACGGAAAGATGCTTTCCACCACAAAAGCCTTTATTTTATTCAGACCGCCAATGAGATTTTGCATAAATTCTTTAAAAGATAAATCCAAAATTAGTAAAAATCCAATTAAAATAAGGGTTAGGAGCAAAAGGTAGGTGCCTACTAATCCCAGAGATTTTAAGGCACCATAAGTTAGGAGCGCCCCAATTACTCCTCCCCCGTCACCCTGCCAGGCCATGGTAAACATTACGCTTAACGGTAGTTTTATCGTTAAAAAAATCAAAAATGCTGCCACGAGGACAAGTAAACCCGCTTCTTTTTTACCCAAGTGTTTAATAGTATGACCAAAAGAGAGTTTAAAACCAATAGCAAAAATAATTAATGGTAAAAGAAAACTCCCCTGACCGGCAAAAACGGTAAACCAGTACCGGAAAAACAATCCTATCGAGCCGGTTTTATCCGAGAAAATACTGACGACTCCAATCATTCCCAAGAGCATTAAAAAAATTCCCAACAATTCACCGGTAAAACTTTTTTTATTTTTCTGCTTGGTATTCTTGTATTTTGCCATTCAATCCCTCCAAAAAGCGGCAGGTTAAAATTTACCTGCCGCCTGTAACACCAAAATTGTTACTCCCAAAATCCAGACGTAATAGGAAAACCAGGTTAACTTTCCTTTACGCAAGATCTCTAACATAAATTTTACCGCAAAGTATCCTGAAAGCATTGCTGCAAAAAACCCAACAATAAACGGCATCAAATCAATACCCGCTAAATTTGCGTTTTGCTCGACAAAATTTTTTAAATCCAAAACTGCAGCTCCCAAGATGGCAGGAATAGATAGTAAAAAGGAAAATTTTGCAGCCCATTCGCGGTTTAAACCTCTTATTAAAGCCCCGGAAATGGTTAACCCCGACCGGGAAATTGCCGGCAAAATGGCCAATCCCTGAGCTACACCTACAAAAATTGCATCCAAAAAAGTTGTTTTTTCGAGATTTTTTCGACCGCTTTTCTGCCGTTCGGCCAGCCACAGGATTAGTCCGGTAATAATAAATTCAATTCCTAAAGTAGAACCTGAGACAAAAAGCCGTTCAAAGAAGTCCTTAAATCCAAGGCCAATTAAAGCTGTAGGAACGGTACCGGCAATTATAAGAAGAGGTAATCGCCCCCAGGGTTTTTTGATAATTGCCCAAATTTCATCGCGAAAAATAATTAAAAGGGGAACAAGAGTTCCTAAATGAACCAAAATATCAAAGAGCAGAACATTTTCCTTTAAGCCAAAGATTTTTTGCAATAAAACCAAATGCCCGGAACTGGAAACGGGTAAATACTCGGTTAAACCCTGAACAAGTCCTAAAATTAAAGCTTGAAATAAGTTCAATGTCCTCTCCCTTTCTAAATTTCCATTATAATCGGTAAAATCATTGGACGACGGCGGGTCTTTTCAAATAGATATTTTCCTAACGCATCTCTAACCTGACTTTTTATGGCAGACCACTCTAACAAGCCGTGATTAAAACATTTATTTAAAGCTTCGGTAACCTTCTGTTTGGCCTCATCGATTAACTGTTCCGACTCCCGGACGTAGACAAATCCCCGGGTTACAATGTCTGGACCGGCAACAATGTCTCCCGATTCACGGTTTAAAGTAAGAACTACAATAATAATTCCATCCTGGGCCAGCTGTTTTCGGTCCCTTAACACAATATTCCCGACATCCCCCACTCCGAGTCCATCAACCAATACCCGGCCGGCCGGTACTTTTCCGGCAAGACGTCCGGATTTTTTCGTGAATTCCAAAACCTGACCGTTCTCCACCACAAAGATGTTTTGGGGTTTTATGCCTAACTCCCGCGCAATTTCCGCATGCTTAATTAAATGGCGGTATTCTCCGTGAATGGGAACAAAGTATTTTGGTTTTAAAAGGTTGATCATTAATTTTAATTCTTCCTGGCTGGGGTGTCCAGAGACATGAATACCTGAAACCGCCTCGTAAATAACTCTGGCACCCAATTTAAATAACTGGTCAATAATTCTGGAGACCAACTTCTCATTTCCCGGAATCGGCATTGCAGAAATGATAACCGTATCTCCTGCTACAATTTCCACCTGGCGGTGCTCAGACATGGCCATGCGGGTAAGAGCTGACATTGGTTCTCCCTGGCTTCCCGTAGTTAATATAACAACTTGTTTATGAGGGTAGCGGTTTATTTCATCCACATCAATTAACAGTCCATCGGGAATATCCAGATAGCCCAGCTCGTTAGCAATTTCTACCACATTCAACATGCTTCGGCCAACAATGGCCACTTTTCTTTTAAATTTATGGGCGGTATAAATTGCTTGCTGCAACCGATGAACATTTGAGGCAAAAGTTGCAATGATAATTCTACCTTCCGCCACCCTGAACGTTTCTTCAAAGGTATTACCCACGGTTTTTTCCGACAAGGTAAAGCCGGGCCTTTCGGCATTGGTGCTGTCCGACATTAAAACTAAAACGCCTTTTTCTCCAAGTTCCGCTAACTTATAAAAATCCGTAACCTTCCCATCAACCGGAGTAGGATCCAATTTAAAATCGCCGGTGTGGACCACTGTCCCCACAGGAGTATGTACCGCAATTCCTACAGTATCCGGTATACTGTGAGAAACTTTGATAAATTCAATCTTAAACGGCCCAATATTTAAAACATCCCGCGGAGCCACAACATTTAAGCTGGCTCTGGGAATCCCCGCTTCTTTAAGCTTGGCACTTAAAAGCCCCAAAGTCAGCCTTGTTCCGTAAACCGGAACATCAAATTGTTTCAAAAAATAAGGCATCCCACCAATGTGGTCCTCGTGACCATGGGTTAAAAGCACCGCTTTAACTTTATCTTTATTTTCTATGAGATAAGACATGTCGGGAATGACCATGTCAATACCTAACAGTTCTTCTTCGGGAAACATCAGTCCGGCATCGATCACTATAATGGCATCGTTATATTTGATGACCATCATGTTTTTCCCGATTTCTCCAAGGCCGCCTAATGGTATAATTTGAAGTCTTCCATCTTTAATTGGCAATACACCTCCTGCTTAATTTTTAATTTATATTAAACCGCCCATTTGTTAGCTTTTTACAATCTATTGTAATTATAAAAAATAAAAAAAGGAAGGACAAGTGAAAATAGCCTTCCCCAAAGATTTTTTAATTTATAACAAATTAAGGTTTTTCAATTCCCGTACCAGTTCCTCCTTTTCCTCCTCGGTCATGTCCACCAGCGGAAGTCTAAAACCACCAACTTTATGTCCCATTAAATTCAGCGCAGTTTTTACCGGTACCGGATTAGTAGTTATAAATAATGCTTTAATTAAAGGATAAAGCTCCTGGTGGAGGCGAGCTGCCACCGCCACATTTCCTAAAAGAAACTGGTCGATCATTTCCTTTATTTTAAGACCAACAAGGTGACTTGCCACACTAACAACTCCGTAACCTCCCACCGCTAAAATGGGCAGGGTCAAGCTGTCATCTCCGGAAAATACCTTTACCCTTTCCGGTAAAATTCTTATTAGTTCGGTTGCCTGATCGACACTTCCCGCAGCTTCTTTAATTGCCACAACATTTTCCAGTTCGGCAATTTTAGCCATCGTCTTGGGTAAGATATTAACCCCTGTGCGACCGGGAATGTTATAAATCATAACCGGTAAGCTGGTGGCTCCGGCAATTGCCTGAAAATGTTCGACGAGCCCCTTTTGGGAAGGTTTGTTATAGTACGGAGCTACCAGCATAACCCCATCTACTCCGACCTTTTCCGCAGCTTTAGTAAGTTTAATCGAAGCTTCCGTTGCATTGGATCCCGTTCCGGCAATAACTGCTGCTTTTCCACCTACCGCTTCGACAACAGCTTTAAAAAGATCTACTTTTTCTTCAAAGGATAAAGTTGGTGATTCACCGGTAGTCCCCGCCACCACAATACCGTCAGAACCGTTTTCCACCAAGAAACTGGCTAATTTTTGTGCCTGCTCCAGGTTAACCTTCCCATCCCGATCAAAAGGGGTTACCATAGCGGTTAACAATCGTCCAAACACTGCCATCCTTTCACCTTCTTTTAATTTTTTATTCGTTTAGTTTAAAAGCTTTGTGAATAGCCCTAACAGCTTTTTCCATATTTTCCCCATCCACCAGTACCCAGATGGTAGTATACGAGTCGGTGGATTGGAGAATTTCAATTTGTTCCCGCGTTAAGGCTTCCACAATTTTAGCCATAACCCCCGGCACACCGGTCATCCCGGCTCCCACCGCAGCTATCTTAGCACAATTTCGGCGTATTCTCGGGGTAAAACCCATATTTTCTAAAACATCCACCGCTTTTTCCGTCACTTCCCCTTTAACGGTAAACGCCAAGCCCTCGGGACTTATATTAATAAAATCCACGCTTATTTCCGCCAAAGCTAAGCCTTTAAACACCTTTTGGGCCAAATTCACAATTTCCGGGGTATCTTCCCTTAAAATTTTTATCTGGGTTACCCCGGGGATATGGGCAATACCGGTTATAATCCGGTCCCGAATTACTTCAATTACTTCGCCGTAAACTTCAGCGTGGGAGGTGACAAGTGTTCCTTCACCGTCGGTCAGGGTTGATTTAATGCGCAGAGGGATATTTTTTTGCATTGCAATTTCCACCGCCCGGGGATGAATAACTTTAGCCCCTTCATGCGCCAGCTGGGAAATTTCGTTATAAGTCACCACCTCTAAGGTTTTAGCATCCTCAACTATACGCGGATCGGCCGTTTTGATTCCTTCCACATCGGTGTAAATATCAATAAACTCGGCCTTCAAAGCAACTCCCAAAGCCGCAGCAGTAGTATCGCTTCCGCCCCGTCCCAGGGTGGTAACCTCGCCGTCTTCCGTTACTCCCTGAAATCCGCAAACCACAGGGATAAAACCTTCATCCACCGCTTTTAAAATCTTATCGGCTTTAACTTTTAAAATTGATGCCGAGGTAAAGTTATCATCGGTGATAATTCCTGCCTGAGCACCGGTAAACAGTTTTGCTTTATACCCCATTTTGGCCAGGGTATTAACCATAATTACACCGCTAATTATTTCCCCGCACGCCATTAATAAATCCGCTTCCCGAGGTGGCAAATCCCGATTTACCTCGTAGGCAAAGTTTAACAAAGTATCGGTAGCATAAGGGTCGCCTTTCCGGCCAATAGCCGATACCACCACCACCGGTTGATAGCCGGATTCAAAAGTATTAATTATTTTTTGGGCTACCTTTTCCCGGAGTTCCGCCGTCTTTAAACTTGTTCCGCCAAACTTTAAAATGATAAACTTTTTAGCCATTTTGCTTCACACACCCGTACTTTATTAGTAGTTCAGCAATCTGAACAGCATTTGTAGCTGCACCCTTCCGTAATTGGTCCGCAACAACCCAAAGATTTAAGCCATTGGAAATTGTATTATCTTCCCGTATTCTTCCCACAAAAACCTCATCCTGGTCCGAGGCATACAGGGGCATTGGGTACTGCTTTTCTTCAGGATTGTCAATTACTTTTACCCCTGGAGCCTTTTTCAAAAGCTCAATAGCTTTCTCCCGGGTAATTTTAATTTCCGTTTCAATGTTAATGCTTTCCGAGTGACTTCTAAAGACCGGTACCCTTACAGTTGTGGCGGTTACTTTAATTTCCGGATCGTGCATTATCTTTTGCGTCTCTAAAACCATTTTCCATTCTTCTTTTGTATAATACATATCCTGGAATACATCGATGTGAGGAATTAAATTAAAAGCAATGGGATACGGAAAGACGTTGGGTACCGCCTCTTCACCGTTTAAATACGCCTTAACCTGCTGCTTTAATTCTTCTATGGCTTCAATGCCAGCACCGGAAACCGCTTGATAGGTCGAAACAACCAACCGTTTAATTTTTCCATAATCATGCAAAGGCTTTAACGCCACAACCATCTGGATTGTCGAACAATTGGGATTGGCAATTATACCTTTGTGCCATTTAACATCCTCGGGATTTACTTCAGGAACCACCAATGGTACGTCCGGCTCTAAACGAAAAGCACTGCTATTATCAATTACCGTTACCCCTTTTGCTGCAGCAATGCGGGCAAATTCTTTACTGGCAGAACCCCCGGCAAATAAGGCAATATCCATACCATCAAATATTTCCGGTGTTGTTTCTAACACCTTATACGTTTCTCCCCGAAAAACCACTTCTTTACCGGCAGAACGGGAAGTTGCCCCCAGTCGAAGTTCTTTTACGGGAAAGTTTCTTTCCTCTAAAATTTTTAGAATTTCTCCTCCTACCGCACCGGTAGCTCCAATTACTACCACATTATAGCTCAAAAATAACACCTCCAAATATGTTATTAGGAATAGGTAATAAGCATTGGTTGAATTTGTCTTCCCTTTAACGCTTCACTTATAGTATCTTCTAAGTAATTTAAGTTTGCAATTAAAGAATTCGGCTTATCTTTGGGATTATCCTGCCCAAACGGTACAAAAAATATATTTTTTGCATTTAATAATAACCCTAAATTCTTGGCATTCATACCCAAAGCATCGTTGGTGGATATTGCTAAAATTAAAGGCTTTTGGTTTCTTAAGTGGGCTTTAGCAGCCATTAACACAACCGAATCGGTGATCCCGTTGGCCAGCTTTGCCATAGTATTACCGGTGCAGGGAGCAATCACCAATACATCAAAAAGTTTTTGCGGACCGATAGGCTCCGCTTCCGTTAGGGTTGTTATACCCTTTTTCCCGGTAATGCTTTCTACTTTTTGCATGAATTCTTTCCCGTCACCAAAACGCGAAACGGTATTTTGTACACTTTCCGAAAAAATCGGAGTAATATCAAATTTTCCGGCCAATTTTTCCAAAACCCCGAGTAAACCGGGTAATGTACAGTGGGATCCAGTAAAAGCAAAACCAACTTTAATCATCCCAAATCCCTCCAATCCCGCGCCTTACAGTGCTTAAGGATTAATTCAGGTAAAACCTTGGCTAAAAGTTTTCCAGCAGTTTTGGGAGCCACTTTACCGGGAAGTCCCGGTGCTAAAACCGCCTGGATACCAAGGGATTTTGCCGCTTCAAAATCAACTCCACCGGGATTGGAGGCAAGGTCAATTATAACCGCATCTTTCTTAAGTTTTTGCAGTAAATTTGCCGGTAAAACCAGAGCAGGAACGGTATTAAAGACAATATCCGCCTCGACAATTTTTGCTTCTAACTCCTTAAAGGTAACGGGAATATAGCATTGCTCATAAATCCTGGCCAAATCCTTAGGTTTCCGTGCTGCCACAAATACCCGTGCCCCAATTCCAGCTAACATCCGGGCTAAAGTTTGTCCGGTACGGCCAAATCCTATAACAAAAGCATTGCTCCCATGGATGGTTATAGGAATCATTTCCATGGCCATTTGGATAGCCCCTTCGGCCGAGGGAATGGAGTTATAAATTGCCACATGGTCCATTTCGGCAATTTCAATAAGCTCTACACCCAAATCCGCCGCCAAATGTTTTAAATAGCTGTTGGCAAAGCCAACGACAAATAAAACCTCTTCTTTAATGCTGTCCTTGAGTTCGGGAGTAAGGTAATAACTTTCCTCACAAAGAGGCGCAAACAGCTTCCCCTGATGATTTACCCCCGGCATGGGTAATACAACTACATCAGTATCTTTGAGCGCTTCCTCTAAGGAATGACATAAAACGACCTTCGAACGGCGGGCAACCGGTAAACCTAAGACTTTAATAAATGCTCCAAGTTTTTCTAACTCGTCAATCAAATAAACGTTTCGGAGATCCCCTCCTAAAATTGTAAGATTAATTCCCAGCAAGACCTGTTTCATCGCTCCAACCCCCAGTGGTTAAAAGCTAATAGCAGTATATGAACATGGGAGTTGGGCGGTGCTTGTCCTAAAGTTTAAAACAATAATTCATCCAGACCAAACACAAACCTATCCAATTCCAAAACCTTTTTAAGAGCAAATAAGATTCCATCCAAATAGCTTTCCCGGCTGTAAACATCATGCCTCAACGTTAGACTCTGGCCCCTGCCCCCAAATATTACCTCCTGGTGGGCAACTAACCCGGGAAGACGAACACTATGTATTTTTATACCCCTGTAGTCTCCGCCACGGCTCCCGGGAATTTTTTCTTCTTCTTGAATTGCGCTGGGCTGATTTTCCAGGATAGAGCTAAGGAGTTCTGCAGTTTTTATGGCAGTTCCGGATGGAGCATCAACTTTTAGATTATGGTGGTATTCAATTATTTCTACATGGGAAAAATATTTTGCTGCCATTTGCGCCAACTTCATCAATAATAAGGCACCAATAGAAAAATTGGGAGCTATGATACAACCCAGGTTATTTGCATTACTCACATCCTCAATTTTTTTAATCTGCTCCTGGGAAAAACCGGTAGTACCGGAGACCACTCTTACCTTGTTTTCTAACGCTATTAAAATATTAGTAAATGCTCCGGAAGCCCGCGAAAAATCCAAAACAATCTCGGGATTCGTCTTTAAAATTACCTCTTTTAGGTTATCCTCCACCGTTTTACCCAACCGGGAAATACCCAAAATTTCACCGAAATCCTGCCCCACATTTACCACGTCAACAAATCCAACTAACTCATGTTCGGAATGCATTAGAAGGTTTTTACTTATTTCTCTTCCCATTTTACCACAAGCCCCATGCATAACTATTCGCGCCATAAAAATCCTCCTTAATTTGTATAAAAACACATTTTTAATTATTTTCTATTTAAATGCCATTTCTGTCAAGAAAAAAACCGGTCTTCCCGGTTTAATATGTATTATCTAATTCAATTAAAATTACTTCGCTACCAATTAATTTAACCGCATGCCAGGGAATTTCTTTTGGTATATTTTCTTTAAAAAAGGAAAAAATCCCCCCTTTCCCCGGCATGATAACACTTACAATTTCACCGGTTTCTGGTATAATCTGAAAATCCACTCCCTCCACTACTCCAAGGCGGCTTCCGGTTTTAACATTAATTATTTCTTTGCCGGCAAGCTCTTCTAAGCGCATTTACAATTCCCTCCCCAACCGGTTCTAATAAAGCAAGAAGCAAAGAAACAGCAGGAAGGGGTTTTAAGGCAACATCACCTATGACAATTTTTTCGGGAATTTTTATCCCCAAAAATTTTAGGGTTGCATCAAGACTTAAATATATCGCCCCCGCACCGGTTAAAAGCTGTTTTACGGAACTTCCTAATCTAAATTCACTCCTTATACCTCGTTTATACTGCCTTAAAAAAAATAAAAAAATAATTAAAATAAGTAAAAAGGCAAGCATAAAGGTCCCCTTCCGGTTTTATTTTATGCCTGCCCCAAAAGCCTTAGAACCTAAATTAAAAGCCTTCCCACGGACCTATTGAAACTTTGGTAAAATTGTTTAAATCCGAAATTTCCTCAGCCATAGCCTTTATATCTTCCAGGGAAACATTAAAAACCTTTTCAACAATTTCTTCAGGAGAAATGATCTTACCATGATATAAAAACGATTTAGCCAGACGGGACATCCGCGTGGTAACACTTTCTAAGCTCAGTAAGAGGTTACCCTTAATTTGCTGCCGGGCCCGCTCTACTTCCTCTGCAGAAATGTCACCGGTTTTTAACTCCTTCAACTGCTTTTGGATAAGTTCCAAAGCTTCATTTACTTTATTCGGGCCGAGACCGGCATAAATTCCAAATAAACCTGCATCTTGATAAGCTGTGGTATAAGAATAAACGGAATAAACCAAACCGTGTCGTTCCCGTAACTCTTGGAAAAGTCTTGAACTAATCCCACCCCCTAAAATTGTGCTGAGGATGTTTAGGCCATAAATCCGATCATCATTAATGGCATAGCCTTTCGTTCCCAAACATAAATGAACCTGTTCGGAATCTTTACGACGGCTAAAGCTATGTAAATTAAACTCGGGAATCGTTATTTTATCACCTTTTTGTTCCCCCTGGATACTCCCAAATAACTCCATTATTTTATCCAAAAGCTGTTGGTAATTTACCCTTCCGGCCACCGCAATAATTAAATTATCCGGAGTATAGTATCTTTTATAATAATTTACTACTTTTTCCCGGGTTAAACTCTCTATATCCTGAATTTCACCCAAAATAGGGCGCCCTAAAGGATGGTTGTTCCACATTACTTCGGTCAGGAGATCGTGAATTAGCTCGTCGGGCGCATCTTCATACATTCTAATTTCTTCAATTACCACGTTTTTTTCTTTTTCAATGTCTTCCTCGGCAAATTTGGAATTAAAAACCATATCGTGAAGAATTTCTAAGGCCAAAAGGGTATGCTCGTCTAAAACCCGGGCATAGTAACAGGTATACTCCTTGGTAGTAAAGGCGTTTAACTGTCCGCCTACCTGGTCCAGAGATTCAGCTATTTCTTTTGCGGTACGATTAACAGTGCCCTTAAACATCATGTGTTCAATGAAATGAGAAATTCCGCTTTCGTCCCTACGTTCATGACGGGAACCAACTTTAAACCACAAGCCAATGGCCGCGGAACGAACGTAGGGAATCTCTTCTACCAGAACGGTTATTTTGTTAGGTAAGGTGGTAACATGGATCATACTAAACCTCCATCATCTTACTTTTTGTAAATTTTGCTCGGCCAAAAATGCACCATTTAAAAAAAATAATGCCCGAACAAAGGAATCACTGTCTTCAATAACTACTTTAACAAGCTTATGTTCATTACCCACAGAAAATATTTTAACGTCTTTTGTTAAAGTCCACCAGTTATTTTTTTTAAAATACATTTTTTGGCCTTTGGACCAGATAACTTTTTCTTTTAGCTTTTCATCGTTTGTTTTAAAAGTTTTATACACGGCTGTAAACCTATCGGGACAATTTAAAACGGTACCAATTAAGAAACTGTTTCCCCGCCAGGCCCCTACTAAACATTTACCCGCTTCATTGGTTGTACCGGTTTTAACCCCTATTACCCGGAAATCGACAGCTAACAAGCGGTTAGTATTGTGAAATACCCTTGGCTTAAAGCCACTTTGCGCCTCATATTGTTTGGTTTTACATATATTGGCAAATTCATCTTTTAATAATGCGTAAAAGGTCAAAACGCTTAGGTCTTTCGCCGAAATTTTGTGACCCGGGGCAGAAAGGCCTGAGGGGTTTTTAAAAGAAACCGAAGTTAAACCCATTTGTTTTAAATAATAATTTAATATTAACATAAAATTTTCCTTTCCTACAACCCACGCCAGGGCATTTGCCGCATCATTTCCCGATTCCAACATTAATCCGTAAACAAGGTCAATTACAGCAATTTTTTCGTTGGGTTTAAGGTAAATTTTGGTACCCGCTACCCGCACCGCTTCAGGTTTTACCGTTAGGGTAAAATCCTTCGGATAAAGGTCCAATGCTGTTAAAGCGGTAGCAATTTTGGTGGTACTTGCCGGTGGTAGGGGAAAGTCTTGGTTTTTGGCCTCAATGATTTGATTAGTAGTTGGTATAAAAAAGTAATAAGCTTTTGCCTTTATTTCCCCATGGACTTTTACCGGTAACGTTAACAAACATAAAAGCAATGGAATCAAATATCTCTTCATCAATTATCACCAATTGTATTGTTGCCAAATAAACGTAAAATATTAATCCAGGATTTCCCCAACGGTAACTATCCGGTAACCTTTAGCTTTTATTTTTTTTATTAAAATGGGCAGTACCTCCAAGGTTTGCGGCATGGGATGAATTAAAATAATTGCTCCGTTATTTAAATTTGGCAAAACCCGGTTAATAATTGTACCCGGCCCCGGTTTTTGCCAATCAATGGTATCAATGCTCCACATAACCGTCCTATATTTGAGATTGGTAGCGGCTTGTAAAACATTTTTTCCCCTCTCCCCGTAAGGCGGAGTAAAAAGATAGGTTTTATAACCGCAAATTTCTTCAATAACTCTTTCGGTTTTCAGAATTTCTTCCTCATTTTCCTTAACCGAAAGTAGGTCCGGATGTTTGTGTAAATAGCCGTGATTGCCAATTTCATGGCCGGCATTTTTTATTTGCCTTACAACTTCCGGATGTTTTTTGGCCCAAATCCCGCCAAGAAAAAACGAAAACTTTACCTGTTCTTCTTCTAAAATTTTCAGCATTTCAGGAATTATTTCCTCACCCCAGTAAACATTACATAAAAAGGCTACCTGTTTTTTTTCCGGGTTTCCCTGGTATACGGGATTCATGTAGCCGCTAACCACCACGGTCCGTTCAAAATAAAAGCAAAGCATAAAGGTTAAAATTAAAAAGCTCAGGGCTAAAGCTTTTTTCAAAATATAGATTCGCATGCCCACCCTCCCCTCTTTTTACCATAATTTTACGACCGAGAAGGGCTAAAAAGAACAAAACCCGTCTTAATGGGACGGGTTTTTCTTGACTTTATCTATTGCTCTTAAAATTGCCGTAAGAACCTCGGTGCGGTCCGCAATTTTGGTAAAATTTAAACGGGTAATAACTTCACCTCGTTCGGTAACAACGTATTTGGGTGGCAACTGGTTTAAAGCTATGGCTTTGATGTCTAAAAGGCAGCGCTCACACTTACAAACGTCCTGGGTGGGCAAAATTTCCTGAAGTATTTCCTCCACCACTTCTTCGGTATAATTACGCAATACCGGCATTGCCTTCTCCCCCTATAAACATTTTTTATAAAACTTTAGCAGAACCGTGGTAAACCAAACCCCTCTGGGGATCCAGAGTTAACTTTTCCCCATCTTTAATTATTGAAGTAGCACCATCGACCCCAACTATTACAGGTATCCCAAATTCTAACCCCGCAATAGCCGCATGCGACGTAAGTCCTCCCGCTTCAACTACCAGTCCCGCGGCCTTTTCAATAGCCGAAACAAAATCTCTGTCGGTTGCTTCGGTTACCAAAATATCTCCCGGCTGAATCCGCTCGATTGCTTCCCTGGCGGTTCGACAGACCCGAGCCGTTCCGGTTATAGGCCTCGTTCCTATGCCAACACCTTTGGCCAAAACATTTCCCGCTACATGGACTTTCAAAAGGTTGGTTGTCCCTTTTACGCCCACAGGTACTCCGGCGGTAAGCACCACCAAATCGCCAGGTTTTAAAAGCCCACTTTCTAAAGAGGCTTCTATTGCTTTACTTAACATTTCATCGGTAGAATCGGAGGTTTTAACCAAAAGGGGAAATACCCCCCAAACCAGTGTCAACTTTTTAAGTACCTTCATATCCGGTGTAGCAGCAATAATAGGAACCGCCGGGCGGTACCGGGAAACCATTCGCGCCGTATAGCCCGAAGAAGTAGGCGTGATAATTGCCCCCGCATCCAATTCTTCAGCGGTGGTAACACTGGCATGGCTTATGGCATCGGTTACAGTTTTAAAAGATTTTGTGGTAGGTTTATTTAGCTTTCGTAACGTGAGTAATTTTTCTTCCGCTTTTTCCGCAATCCGCGCCATTGTTTTAACCGCTTCTACCGGATATTTCCCGGCCGCCGTTTCCCCCGACAGCATTACCGCATCGGTGCCGTCAAAAATAGCATTAGCCACATCGGTAGCTTCGGCCCTGGTCGGACGTTTATTTCTAATCATTGAATCTAACATCTGGGTGGCGGTGATTACCGGTTTACCATTTTTATTACACTTTTCAATTATTTCCTTTTGCACCAAAGGCACATCTTCCGTTGGAATTTCTACTCCCAGATCCCCCCGGGCAACCATTATCCCATCCGCAACTTTGATGATTTCATCGATGTTTTCGACCCCTTCTTGGTTTTCGATTTTAGCAATTATTTCCATGTCCGCTCCTTTTTCTTCCAGGTAACGCCGTAAAGCTAACACATCCGCTGCTTTTCGGACAAAAGAGTGGGCAATAAAGTCCGCTCCAATTTCAATACCAAAATCAATATCCTTCCGGTCCTTTTCGGTTAAAGCCGGTAGATTAACTTTAACTCCCGGTAAATTTACTCCTTTGTTATTGGATAACTCACCACCGGTTATAACCCGGGCAATAACTTTATTACCCTGAATATCTTCGATTTTCAATTCTATTAACCCATCATCTAAAAGAATAGTTCCTCCGACATTAACATCCCGGGCTAATCCCGGATAATTTACTGGAACTCTCAAACCTTGACCCTCTGCTATATCCGGATCAAATACCACTAAGTCCCCTTCTTTTAAGACAATTTTTCCGTTTTCAACTTTACCAATGCGAATTTCCGGACCTTTTGTATCAATTAAAATTGCCACCGGGATTCCTACTTCTAAAGACGCCCGTCTAACCTTTTCAATTCTCTCCCGGTGCTCCTCGTGACTGCCATGAGCAAAATTAATTCTGGCCACATTCATTCCGGATATAATCATTTCTTTTAAGATACCTACGTCGTTTGAAGCCGGCCCAATTGTACAAACAATCTTGGTGCGTTTCATTTTAATTCTCACCCCGGTATTAAATCGATAAAATATCGGCTAAGCGATAATATTCAAGGTCAATTTGCTTTTTCCCCGAAAAAGCAGTTTCCAGGGGCTTTAAAACATATTCGCCCTTCTCAAAGGCAACCATCATCCCTTGGGAAATCCCCTCTCTTAAGGCATCAACCGCCATAGCACCCATCCGGCTTGCTAAAATTCGGTCAAAAGCCGAAGGGCTTCCACCCCGCTGGATGTGGCCTAAAATCGTTACCCGGGTCTCAAAACCGGTCTTTTCCTTAATTACTTCTCCCAGCTTAATGCCGCTTCCCGCGCCCTCAGCAATGATAATTATGCTATGTAATTTTCCCCGCTGATGGCTCTTAATTAACTTTTGGCAAATTTCCTCGATAGAGTAAGGTATTTCCGGGATAATTATCGATTCAGCTCCTCCAGCAATTCCTGCTTCTAAAGCTATAAACCCGGCGTTTCTTCCCATAACCTCAACAATGAAGGTACGTTCATGGGAAAAGGCAGTATCCCGTATTTTATTAATAGCATCTACCACCGTATTTACCGTCGTATCAAAACCAATTGAATAATCGGTACCATAAATGTCATTGTCAATAGTTGCGGGTATACCGACCACCTTTACCCCAAATTCCTCATAAAGTTTTAAGGCTCCCTGGAAGGAGCCATCTCCTCCAATAACCACCAAACCTTCGATGCCATGGTTTTTTAAATTTTGAAAAGCTCTTAACCTGCCTTCATAAGTTTTAAATTCTAAAGAGCGGGCAGTTTTTAAGATCGTTCCGCCCCTTTGGATGATGTCACCAACACTGCCCAAACTCATTTCTTTTATCTCATTATTAATTAAGCCGGCATAACCTCGTTCAATTCCGTAAACTTTTATCCCGTGAAAAAGGGCTTTTCTAACTACCGCCCGAACCGCTGCGTTCATTCCCGGTGCATCGCCACCGCTGGTTAAAACCCCAATGGAGTTCACAAGCTTACGCCTCCCTCTACAATGCCGCTCCCTATAGAGCGATACCGCTGATACCGTCTTCTTAACAGCTCTTCTACGGGAATTTCTCTTAAGATTTGCAGATTTTTAACAACTTCTTCTTTAACCGCCTTTAATGTTTCCGCTGGATTCCGGTGTGCTCCTCCCAACGGCTCGGGGATAATGCCATCTATTAACCCAAACTCCAATAAATGCTCGGAAGTAAGTTTTAAAAGTTCGGAAGCTTCCTGGGCGCGGGATGAGTCTTTCCAGAGAATTGCCGCAAAGCTTTCCGGAGCAATAACCGAAAAAACCGCATTTTCTAACATCAATAACTTATCACCTGCTGCCAACGCTAAAGCTCCGCCGCTTCCGCCTTCCCCCGTAATAACGGCTAAAACCGGAGTTTTTAAGCTAATAAGTGTGGCAATTGCTTCGGCAATAGCCTGAAACTGCCCTCTTTCTTCCGCTCCAATTCCGCAAAAAGCCCCTGGTGTATCGATAAACGTTAAAACCGGCCGTCCAAACTTCTCTGCCTGTTTAAATAAACGAATGGCCTTGCGATATCCTTCGGGATGAGCCATGCCAAAATTTCTCAAGATATTTTCCTTGGTATCTTTCCCCTTTAAATTTCCGACGATAGTAACCGGGATATTTTCTATTATCCCTATACCGCCAATCATCGCCGGATCATCACCAAAGCGCCGGTCACCTTTCAATTCAATAAAATCATCGCAGAGGTAATTTATATAATCCCGCGTATTGGGCCGCTCGGGATGTCGGGCCAATAAAACCCTCTGCCAAGGAGTTAGGTTCTGGTATATTTCCTTTGCCAATTGCTGGGCCTTGGCCGAAAGCAATTCTAACTCGCGGGAAACATCAATGTTTTTCTCTTCAGCAAACTTTTTTAAGTCAGATATTTTATTTTCTAATTCAACCAAAGGCTTTTCAAACTCAAATAAAAAATTTGCCATACGCTGCCCCCAATTTACTTTTGGCTGTGCCAAGCCAAGAGTTTTGTAATAACTTCTTTTTGCTGCTCTCTGGAAACCACAGCATCGATAAAACCGTGCTGCTCCAGAAATTCTGCCCGTTGAAAACCTTCGGGAAGCTTTTGCCGGATAGTTTGCTCAATAACCCGGGGTCCGGCAAATCCTATTAAAGCCCCCGGTTCAGCCAATATTATATCACCCAAGGCTGCAAAACTTGCCGAAACACCGCCGGTAGTAGGATCGGTCATAACTACCAAATAAAAAATTTTTTCTGCATTTAAACGATTTACCAGTTGAACCGTTTTGGCCATCTGCATTAAAGAAAAAATTCCCTCCTGCATCCGAGCTCCTCCGGATGCAGTAAAGACTACAAGCGGTAGCTTTTTCTCAAGAGCTTTTTCCATCGCTAAACATATTTTTTCCCCTACAGCCGTGCCCATACTGGCCATAATAAAATTCGGGTCCATTATTGCCAAAACTACTTCTCTACCATTAATTTTTCCCAATCCGGTAACTACCGCTTCTTTTAAGCCGGTTTTTTCCCGGGCTTCCGCTAACTTTTCTTCATATCCTGGAAAATTTAAAGGATTGCCCCCATTAATTTCCCGGCCAAATTCTACAAAACCATTTTCATCGCATAAGAGTTTAATTCTTTCCCAGGCACTAATTTTAAAATGATACCCGCATTTTGGACAAACTTTAAAATTTTTCTCCAATTCCTTGTTAAAAATAATTTCCCCACACCGGGGACATTTCTGCCACAAACCATCGGGAATCTCTTTCTGTTTAGTTTCCGGCTTTACAGTTACATACTTCGATTTGCGAAAAAAGTCAAACATACCAAAACTCCTTTACATTTCATTTAAAATTTCCATCGCTTCTTCCACTTCTGCTTCGGGTACCATAACTTCATAGGTGGAATTGTCTCCTTCGATCCCTATTGGTTTAATCTTTACCAAAAATCCTTCTTTCGCTAAAGCCTCCTGAACCCTTAAAGCTTCTTTTTTATTAGGCGCAATATAAACCACAGTCCACATACAATTCCCTCCGGCTCTTTATTCGTTTTTTATCACACCATGCTTGGTATAAATTTCCGCTTTTCCTCTAATTTTAATTGCTGAAGTATGCTCGGTAAACTGGGCCACCATAACTTCACCCTTATCTAATTTTTCTGTATGGTGAAATTTGGTATCTTTTCCGCGGGTCAAGCCCATAATAGTTACCCCATTTTCTAAAGCTTTCACGACAATATATTCGGCATTTATTGCCGAGTTAAAAGCAAAATTATCACACACCACCAATCACTCTCCTTCTCGAAAAATTGATTGCTGTAACAAGCAATTTTTTATACTTTCGGTTTTGCCGTAAACAATTAATTTATCCCCCGCTTCCAGTACTTCATTTCCCCGGGGAGAGTGAATAAAACTGCTACCCCTCTCAATGGCCATGATAAATATTCCTTTGTCCCTTATCTTACTCCCAGCTATGCTTTGACCAACCAGAGGTACGTCCGGATGGAGAATAAACTCCGCCACCCCATAATCATCAGAAAGCTTTAAAACCTCCCAAAAAGTTTGGTGATGAAGGAAAGACTTTTTTATTTGCTTTTCCAAACCTCTCTCAAAAATATTTATTAAATAGCGGTTGGAAAATAGTAAAAAACCTCCCACAAAAATTGAACCGGCAATTAATACCTGATGAGGTGTAATCTTTTTCGTCCACGAACCAAACACCGAACCAACCACCGTGGCCATCCCCAGGTAACTTATTACCATTAAAACGGAAATTACCCTGCGTCTTAAGGGATGCTGGACAATTAATTCCGATTCCCGGGTGGTAAAGCCAACGGAAGTTAAGGCTGATAAAGCCTGAAAGCGTGCTTTACCGATTTCCATTCCTGTTGATTTTAAAATTATTGCGGCAATTTCCATAATCAAAATCAATAAATAGAAGGTTAAAACTAAAATAATCAGGCTCATACCACCACTCCGCTTTTAGCTTACAATAGGGGCCAAATACTGTCAAGAAACGGTTTTTGTCTTAACGTTTTCATCCCCCAAAAGCTTTTTAATCTCCCAGAGGACAGGACTTTTTAAATCAATCCAGTATTCTTGCGAAAGTTTTATAAGTTTCTTCCCTCCCGGATACAGGTAAACCGGTGCTGGTCCCGGGTACTTCCGTAAAATCCCCTGGACCAATGGGATATTTCCGGGAGAAACTTTTAGATAAACTTCCAAGGCATTACTCATATCTAACTCGTAAACTCTTTCAACAATCATCTTTAAACCTTCCTCATCTTCTTCAACGGCACCGTAAAACCATAAGATATTTTCCTCCTGCAGCAGGTCACGGTAGGTTAACCAGCAGTCAGGGAATATTACTGCTTCAACGGTCTGATTCAATCCTTCCAGCAGGGCAAAAGCCATTGGTTCTCCTTTGCGGGTTACAGTCCGTTTTATCTCAGCCAAAATAGCCGGATAGTATATTTTTTCTTTGTTTTCTTTTAGGTTACAATGCTTTTGGATAAAGCTCCTAAGGCCAGCCAAGGGATGACCGGTTAAATACAACCCCAGGCTCTCTTTTTCCAACCGCAGCAGTTCCAGTTTTGAAAATTCTTCTTCCAAACGCAGATTGTAGCGGTCGGCCTCCGGTAAAAAATCCCCAAGGGTTAACTGAACGCCATTTGATTTCTTGCTGTAAAATTCTAAAGCATCATCCAAGTTATTTAACAGGGTTTTGCGATTAAAGCCAAAACTCGCAAAAGCCCCAGCTTTAATTAAACTTTCAATTACCCGTTTATTAACCGTTTTTTTGTCTATTCGGTGTAAGAAATCATTAAAATCACGAAAAGGGCCTTTCTGGCGTTCTTCAATTATTTTTGCCGCCGCAGCCTCCCCAACATTTTTTACAGCGGCTAAACCAAAGCGAATTTCCTGACCCGAAATGGTAAAGTCGACTTCACTTAAATTTATATCGGGTGGTAAAACCTTTATACCTCTTCTCTGGCAATCTTCTGCATATACCGTTACTTTATCAAGATTATCTTTTACACTGATTAACAAAGCAGCCAAAAAGGCAACCGGAAAATTTGCCTTTAACCAGGCGGTATAATACGCCACAAAAGCATAAGCCGCACTATGGGACTTATTAAAACCGTAACCGGCAAAATATTCAATAAGATTGAAAATTTCCTCCGCCTTTTCCCGGGGATAGCCCCGTGCCACCGACCGCTCAATAAAATCGTTTTTTAAGGCAGCAATAATTTCGGGCTTCTTCTTACCCATAGCCCGGCGAAGTAAATCCGCCTCCCCGAGGGAAAACCCGGCCAGCACACTGGCAATTAACATCACCTGTTCTTGATAAACTATAACCCCGTAAGTTTCTCTTAAGATCGGCTCCAAGTCGGGATGAGGATATTCCACCGGTACCCTTCCGTGACGACGATTGATAAAATCCTCCACCATTCCGCTGCCCAGCGGCCCAGGCCGGTATAACGCCACCAAGGCAATTAAATCCTCGATACTGGTTGGTTTTAGCTCTTTAAGGATTTGCCTCATCCCCTGACTTTCTAACTGGAAAACACCAACGGTGTCACCCTCTCCTAAAAGTTTATAAGTTTTTTCATCGTCCAAGGGGATGTCTTTTAAATTAATCTCCTTCCCCGTTTGCTTTTTAATGAAATCCAAAGCTTTTTCAATTACGGTTAGCGTTCTTAAGCCCAGCAGGTCAATTTTTAAAAGACCTAACTCCTCGACCGTATCTTTTTCAAACTGGGTGGTCACCACCCCTTCAGAAGTTTTAAACAGCGGTATATGCTTATCAATTTCTTCCGGCGCAATTACCAAACCCGCCGCATGAACCGAAGCATGTCTTGGCATACCTTCAATTTGCCTTGCTAAATCCAATAACTCACGGACTTTGGGGTTGTTTTGATATAATGTTTTAAGTTCCGGAGTGGTTTCGATAGCCTCTTCCAAGGTTATCCCCAGGACGTTGGGAATAAGTTTGGCTATCTTATCTACTTCACTGTAGGGCCAATCCAGGGCCCTCCCTACATCCCTAACTGCAGCTTTGGCAGCCATCGTTCCAAAGGTGATGATTTGGGCTACCCGGTCTTCCCCGTACTTTTGGTACAGATAGTCGATTACCTCCTGCCTCCGTTCAAAACAAAAATCCACATCAATATCCGGCATACTAACTCTTTCCGGATTTAAAAAGCGCTCAAACAAGAGGCCATATTTAAGCGGGTCGATATCGGTGATTTCAAGGGTATAGGCTACCAAGCTCCCCGCAGCAGAACCCCTTCCCGGTCCCACCATAATTCCTTTTTCCCTGGCATAACGGATAAAATCCCAAACAATCAAAAAATATCCAGAAAATCCCATTTGCTCAATAATCTTTAATTCATGCAACAAGCGCGTTTTTACTTCTTCCCCCGGGTTTTGGTACCTTTTGTAAAGTCCCTGAAAACAAAGCTCTTTTAAATATTGCGCAGGAGTTTTCCCCTCAGGTACCGGGAAATCAGGCAAAAGGTATCTACCAAACTCGAACTCTAAATTGCATTGTTCGGCTATATTTAGGGTGTTTTTTAAAGCATCTGGCAGCTCGCCAAAAATAAGCTCCATCTCATAGGGGGTTTTTAAATAAAACTCCTCCGTGGGAAATTTCATCCTACCAGGGTCGTTAATCGACTTTCCAGTTTGGATTGCTAAAAGCACATCATGAGTTTTGGCATGCTCTTTTAAAATGTAATGAACGTCATTGGTAGCTACCAGCGGAATATTTAATTGTTTGGAAAGAGCAACTAATTCCCGATTCACCACTTTTTGTTCGCTTATGCCGTGGTACTGAAGCTCTAAGTAAAAATTTTCCTTTCCAAAAATATCACAGTAGATGCCCGCAACTTCCCGCGCCTTTTCCCTTTGCCCGGATAAAATCAACTCGGGAATTTCACCGGCCAAGCACGAAGATAAGGCAATTAAACCCTGGCTGTTTTCCGCTAAAAGCTGTTTATCCACCCGTGGTTTATAATAATAGCCTTCCGTATACGAACGCGAGACAAGGCGCAAAAGATTTTGATAACCGGTGCGGTCTTTGGCAAGTAAAACCAAGTGCGTTAATTGGTCATCAATTTTAGGAGTTTTGTCAAATCGAGACCTGGGAGCAACGTAAACCTCCACGCCAAGAATAGGCTTTATGCCCTGGGCCTTTGCCTCTTTATAAAATTCAATAACCCCAAACAAGTTTCCGTGATCGGTCAAAGCCAGGGCAGGCATCTTTAATTCCACTGCCCTTCCTACCAGGTCTTTAATTTTCCCTGCTCCATCCAACAAACTGTAACAGCTATGGGTATGCAAATGTACAAAACTCATACATATATCCTCCTATAATAAACCAAAATACACCTCCGACGGGTGCCTTATTTTTCAATTAAACGGACATCAATTAAAGCCTTGGCATTCAGGTTATTTTGCCTATAAAAATCTATCTCTAATTTAGCATTTCTTTTTTCCAGGTACAACAACTTACCCCGAACTACAAGGGTTTCTCCATAAGTCAGGGGAGTTAACAGAGATAAAGAAAAATTATTAACCACTACCGGCGCTTTAACTTTTTTTCGCACCATCAGATTGGCATAAAAAATGGAAAGGGATAAAAGAACAGTGGAACTTAACATACCCAGTTCATTTATTAAAAAATCATTAATTTTTCCTTCTAAAAATACCCCGTTTTCGTCCTCACCAACATGGAAATTTTTTATAATAAGATCTTCTAAAGTTTCGCCAAAATGCGGTTGTCTTTCCAGCCGCTGCAAAGCATCAATAATATTTTGGCGGCTAATAATGCCTAATAACTTAAAAGACTCATCCACAACCGGAACCAAATCAATCCGGTCCCAGGTCATAACCCTGGCTATATGACCAATAGGCGTTTCGGGACTGGCGGAAATAACATCTTTTGACATTAAATTTTCCACTAACTCGTCTTCCCCGGCACCGGCAACATCGGTAGCAGTGATTATGCCGCAAACCCGATTTTCCTTATCCACCACCGGAAAACGGCTGTGGCCGGTATTGAGAAATAATTGGCGCCAATCCCTTACCCTTTGCCCTAAAGAAAGGGTAAATACTTTTTTTACCATAATGTCTCTTGCGGTTATAACTTCTTTTTCTTTTAAGCGCTCATATAAAGCTTGATGCAAAAGCGACGTTACCGTAAAAGTATCGTACGGTGATGATAATATCGCTAAATTATTTTCCCTTGCCAGTTCTAAAAGTTCCGTATTTACCGGAAAACCTCCGGTTATCAGCAGGTGGGCACCGCTTTGTAAAGCTTTTAACTGGGCATCTTCCCGGTTGCCTACGATAAATAAGCAACCCTCTACCAAAAATCTTTCGATGGCTTCAACAGCCATTGCTCCAATTAAAAAATTTGCAAAACGGTAATTTAGCAAATTTTCCCCCACCAGCAAATGGGACTCGGTTATTTTTATAATTTCATTTAATGTTAAATCCTTTAATTCTTTTTTTTCGATATTTGTTATGCGAATCGTTCCTACTTTAGGAACAGTTTTTACCAAACCTTCCGCTTCCGCTTCTTTAATTGCCCTGTAAGCGGTACCTTCGCTAACCTTTAATTCTTTAGCTAACAATCTTACCGACACTTTGCTACCGGAAGGTAAATTGCGAATATAAGCTAATAATTTTGCATGTTTGGTATTACTCATTTAATCCACCCTAACTTTTTGCTGGCAATCACTGCATACTCCGTAAAATTCTAAACGATGATTTTTTACAGAAAACCCCATCTTTTCTTCCACTTCTTTTTCAATCTTCTCTAAGACGGGCATATCTACATCGTAAACCCTGCCACAATTTTCACATACAAAATGGTAATGAGGCACCGGATTTCCGTCAAAACGGCTGTAAGAACTGCCATAATTCAGTTCTAAAATTTCCCCGGATTGGGTTAATTGTCTCAAATTCCGGTAAACGGTACCAAGGCTTATATCGGGAATTATTCTTCGAGCCTGTTCGTAAATCCAATCGGCGGTTGGATGATTTTTGGTATTTTTTAAAATGTCAATAATAACTTTCTTTTGTCGGGTCATTCTTGTGGTAGCTGCCATTGGTTTCACCTCAAGAAAAATTATAATAATAGTTCTTATTTACTATTATAATCCCTTTAAAATTTTTTCATAGTAGTTTAAATAGTTTGTTACTTGTTTTTCTTTACTAAAACGTTCTTTTGCTCTAATTCGCCCCCATCTTCCAAAATCCCTTTTAAGCCAAGGCTCCTTAAGTAATTTTACCACCGCCTCTGCCGCCTTTTCGAGATCCAAATAATCCACCAGGTAACCGGTCTGCCCATCAACAACTACCTCCGGCAAACCTCCAACCCGGTAAGCAACCACCGGAACTTCCATAGCCATCGCTTCTAAAGCTACCAAACCAAAACTCTCGGTTTCGGAAGTAATTAACAGTACATCGGAAATACTTAACACGTCACTGACTTTGGGCATTTTCCCTAAAAACTTCACCTTATTTGTAAGCTTTTTCTTCTGCACTTCATTGAGAACTTTTCCGGTATCCGGTCCCTCACCTACGTACACTAAGACACTATCAACCTCGGTTTGCACTTTAGAAAAAATTTCTAAAACATCTAAGGCCCGTTTTACTGGCCGAAAATTGGAAATATGAATGATTACTTTTTGCTTTTCCGGAACTCCCAATTTTTCTTTTAAACTTTCATCCGTTTTCGGCTGATACTCGTCAAGATCAACAAAATTGTAGATAACCTCAATGGTCCTGGGACTTATGGCAAATATCTCACAGGTTACATTTTTTAAATACTCGGAAACCGCTGTAACACCATCGGATTTTAGTATGGACCAGCGGGTTACATCAAAAAGTTCTCGCCGCTGGCCAACTAAGGTAACATCAGTGCCATGGAGGGTAGTAATAACTTTGAGCTCTTTACCTTCGCTACTTAAAATTTCCTTCGCCATCAAGGCTGCCACCGTATGGGGGATAGCATAGTGGGTATGAATTAAGTCTATATGGTAAGTTCGAACAACTTCAATAATTTTTCCGGCCAGGGGCAAGTAGTATAACGGAAACTTAAAAAGCGGATAATCGACCGGCTCTACCTCGTGGTAATAAATCCCGGGGAGAATTCCTTCTAAACGAAAAGGGCGTTCAAGGCAGATAAAATGGACTTCAATCCCTTTTTGTCCTAAAGCTTTTCCCAGTTCCGCAGCTACAACCCCACTTCCGCCATAACCGGGATAACAAACAATACCGATTTTCACAGGATCACCTACTTAATCAATACCAGGGGGTGTTCTAACTCCAGGAATTCCTGTAAGACAAAACCTTCTCCGTACCTTTTTCCTATTTGCGCTCCAAAAAAGAGGTCCCGGCTTTCTATCCTGCCCAGAAACTGTCCTTCATTTAAAAATGTCTGACTGAATTCCGGACGGTGCGCAAACTGCGAAACATGGGCTAAAACAGCCCTTTTTTTAATGGAATAATATTCGGTTACATCCACTACAAAGCTCGGTGTAGCTGAAATCGTTAAAAAATATCTTAAATACTTCTCCGGTCTTTTAATTGGCTTTATTTCCGGTAACACTTTGTTCAGTCCTGCACTAAAGAAACCTTCTTTAACTAAGCTTCCAGCCCTTTCGTGATCCGGATGCCTGTCCACCCAGTAGGGGGCAGCAATCACCTTCGGCTGGGCTTTGCGTAAAATCTCGACTACTTTTTCAATATTTTCCGGCGTTAAATTAATACCCCGATCGGGAATTTCTAAATTTATCCGAAAGCTTGCTCCTAAAATTTCCATTGCCTTATACGCTTCATCCTGACGTTGTTCGATAGTACCGTTGGTAGCCATTTCACCCAGGGTTAAATCCACCAGTCCCACTTTATAACCAAGCCGGGTTAATTTGGCAATCGTTCCACCAATGCCGCATTCAATATCATCAGGGTGGGCTCCAAAAGCTAAAAAATCAACCTTTTCCATTTATTTTTCCTCCTTAACTCAAAATTTTACTGAATACAGCCTGCAAATGTTCTACGCTGTTTGTTTCAATCATGGAAACTTCTTGGGCTAATTTTTTAAGTAAAGTATCTTCCTGCCATTTTTTGGCCGGTACCGGATTTAAAAATTTTACATCCTGGTATTGCCGGCAAATTTTCTTAAGCTCTTCTAAAGTTTCAGCAAACTGCACCGTTTTTCCATCGGAAAAGATTAAAAGCGTCTGTCGAAAACTTCTCCTGGTTTTGGCAATATTTAGGTAACTTTTTAAGGTTTGATTGAGATTTGTTCCGCGTCCCCACTGCTGGCTATCTTCAATTAGCCGCTTTAAATCCAAAAGAGACTTGTTATAATTTTTAAGCGGTAACACTTCTAAATCTTCGGCAAAAAGGTAGAGTTCAATTTTTTTTAAGCTTCGCGCCACAGCAAATAAAAAAGAAAGGGCAAATTTAGCGTAAATCGCCATCGACGCCGAAACATCAATTAAAAGGGTAATTTGGGGCTTATTTTTTTTCTTCTCCCGATATTTTAAGTTAAATAACACTCCCCCGTGGGATAAATTGGCGCGAATGGTTTTTCGTAAGTTTATATACTTTTTTCTCCTGGTTTCTTTCAACCGCCTCGAAGCTTTGGCATTTAATCTTCCCGCATAACGTTTAATTAATTTTTCCACCCTTTCGTAATCCCGTTCGCTTAAATCCTTTAAATTAGCAGTAAAAAGGTCTTTTCTCCGACCACCAACTCCCGCCTCCGGTAAAACCATCCGTTCTTGATAATATTTTAAGACTCCCTTTATAGTTTTTTCTAACAGAGGAAAGCTATCTACAATTTGATTGGGGTAAAATTGCTTAATTTTTTCGTATAGCTTTTGGAAAACTTCCGGTGGAAGACTGTTTAAAACTTCCTTTTCCTTATTATTAAATTCAATTTCCCGGTAAATTCCGGCCTGTTTCAAAGCTTGATTAACCTTGTGAGCTTTATCCTCCCATTTTTGCCTTGGGTGGTGGACTGGTTTTAAAAAATCATCGGTAAAATAAAAATCAAAAATTTCACCAAAACTATCTTTAAGACCGCTACTTTTTAGTAATGTTGCCTGAAAAACCGCTTTTAACTCGCTATTATTCTGGGGATTGACTAACGCCAGGGCTTTTAACAAATCTTCAATTTCCCCGGTGGAAATGGAAAATCCCTGAATCCTTAATAAATCCACAAAAAACAGGACATTTTTTAACATTTTACTCCCTCATTTAAGTATTTTCATCTATATATTGGAGCAGGCGATTTGCCCCCCCTTTTTCATAAAACGTCTCAATATCCTCTTTATTTTTTAAAACAAACCCAATGGTGTTTTCGATAAACTCTTTAGTTAAGCGCTCATCCCCCAATAAAGCAAGAGTTTTTGCCCAGTCCAACGTCTCGGAAATAGCGGGAGGTTTATAAAGATCCAACTCCCGGCGGAGAAAATGAACGGCCGTTGCCACTTTTTCCGCTAATTCTTGATGAATTTCTTTTACTTTTTTAAGAATTATCTTTGTCTCTAATTTTATATCGGGAAAATCAATATATAAATAAACGGCTCGCCGTTTTAAACCATCGGATAATTCGCGACTTCCGTTGCTCGTTAGCACCACCAAAGGAATCTCCCTGGCCTTAATTGTTCCAAGCTCCGGTATTGTTACCTGAAAATCCGAAAGAAGCTCAAATAAAAATGCTTCAAATTCTTCATCCACCTTATCAATTTCATCGATTAATAGCACTGGCTTTTTTTGCGCCCGAAGAGCTTTCAGTAAAGGTCTTTCCAAAAGGTACTCCTCGGAAAAAACAAAAGTCTTATCGTCGTTATTTTTACTGCTTTGAATGGCAATTAACTGTTTATGATAGTTCCATTCGTATAAAGCTTTAGCTTCATCCAAGCCTTCATAACACTGAAGGCGAATTAGATCTGTATTTAACACTTTAGCCAGCACCTTTGCCAGCTCCGTTTTACCAACTCCGGGAGGTCCTTCAACTAAAATTGGCTTGTTTAATTTTAAAGCTAAGAAAACTGGAATGGCAATCTCCGGAGAGGTTAAATACCCCGCTTCTTCCATTTTTTGTAGAAGGTTTTGATAATTTTCCAAAAATTTCCCTCCTTAACTTCCCTGTTTTCAATTAATTATAGCACAAAAAAAGCTGCAGGAACTGCAGCTTAAAAACCTATTGTTTTAAGCGGGGATCCAGAGCATCTCTTAAACCATCTCCTAAAAGATTAAAGCCCAGAACGTTTAACATAATCGCTAATCCCGGGAAGAAAGCAACCCATGGGGCTTTTACTAAAAGTTCCCGGGCATCAACCAGCATCGCACCCCACTCGGGGGTTGGCGGCTGGGCACCAAGCCCCAAAAAGCTAAGCCCGGCGGCATCCAATATTGCAGTACCAATATTCATGGTACCCTGAACAATTATCGGCGCCATGGAGTTAGGTAAAATATGGCGAAACAATATGGTAAAATCATTGGCCCCAACCGCCCGCGCCGCTTCCACAAACTCCATTTCTTTTAAACTTAATACCGTAGACCGTACTACCCGGGCAAAACTTGGCACCATTACAATTCCCACGGCAATCATCGCGTTATTTAAACTGGGCCCCAAAACCGAAGTTATGGCAATAGCCAAAAGAATGCTGGGAAAAGCTAAAATAATATCAACAATCCGCATAAGAAGAGAGTCAAGAAAACCACCATAATATCCGGCAATTAAACCCATTAACGTTCCAACGATTAACGCCAAACCTACAGAAATCACGCCAATTTCTACCGAAATTCGTGCTCCAAAAATTATGCGGCTTAAAATATCCCGACCCAACTTATCGGTACCAAGCAAATGCTCCGAAGAAGGGGGTTTTAACCTATTTTGTAAACTTCCATCTTTAATCGGATCATAGGGAGCAAGCACGGGAGCAAAAATTGCAGTAAAGAGTAACAGTAAGACAATAATTAAACCCACCACCGCCGCTTTATTTTTCAAAAGGCGTTTTATCCAGTCTTTTTCCCAAAGTTTAGCCATAGCTATCCTCCTGCTACTGATACCGAATTCGGGGGTCTATTACTGTATATAAAATATCGACAATTAAATTAATTAAAACAAAAATTAGGGCGATAATTGTGATACTACCCTGAACTACGGGAAAATCCCTGGCCATAATGGCTTGATAAATATACCGTCCTACCCCCGGCCAGGAAAACACCGTTTCGGTCATGACCGCCCCGCCTAAAAGGTACCCAAACTGCAAACCAATAACGGTTAATACCGGTAAAAAAGCATTTTTTAATGCGTGTTTTAAAATTACCGTTGCTTCTCCAAGACCTTTGGCCCGGGCAGTACGGATGTAGTCCTGGCGCAAAACCTCCAGCATCGAACTCCGGGTCATGCGGGCAATAATCGACATTGGTATTGTTCCTAAAGCTAAAGCCGGTAAGATTAGGTGGGCTAAAGCATCTTTAAACGCCGCCCAGTTGCCCGCCAGTAAAGTATCAATCAAGTATAAATTGGTAACGGTTGGAACCGAATATTCAATGCTTAAACGGGCGGACGGGGGAAGCCATCCTAAAACTTGGGCAAAAAGGTAGATCAGCATCAAACCCAGCCAAAAAATCGGCATGGAAACCCCCGTTAAAGCTCCAACCATACTTAAATTATCAAACCACGAATACTGCTTAACCGCTGCCACAATTCCTGCTGCAATTCCGACAATGGTAGCAATAAACATGGCAGCAAGCGTTAACTCGACCGTTGCCGGAAAAAAGGTTGCCAATTCTTTTAGGACTTTTTCATGGGTTATAATTGAACGCCCCAGGTCTCCATGGAGTAAGTTATTCAAAAACTTTAAATACTGCTTATATAAAGGGTCATTTAAACCCAATTGCTCTCGTAGTTCCGCTGCCCTTTCCGGTGAAGCATGTTCTCCAAGAATAACCGTCACCGGATCGCCGGGAATAAAGTGTATGAGCATAAAAGAAAGAAAGGTTATCCCAAAGAGTACCGGAATCAGTTGTAATAATCTTCTCACTATATAGTTGGCCATACATAGTATACCTCCATTTTTAAAAGAAGGGGGTTATTTACCCCCTTCTTTATAACCCGTTTTACTCTTCTTTATCAACTTTAAAGAAACATTCACTACCGGTGGGATGAGGTATCCAGTTTTTAACCGATTTCCTGGCTGCTACCGGTGGCGTTGAGTGAACCAGGGGAACCCAAGGAGCATCATTATGAATAATTACTTGAGCTTCTTTGTAGTACTCGGCACGCTTGGTCTGGTCACTTTCCTGCTGAGCCTTTATTAATAACTCATGAACTTTATCATTTTTATAGAAAGCAACGTTGGAAGCTGAACCTTTCTTGGCATTGTCTTTATCCAGCAATACATAAAGGAAGTTATCGGGGTCACCGTTGTCGCCGGTCCAACCCAGGAGATATAAGTCATGCTCCCCATTTTCACCTTTCTTTAAGTAAGTAGCCCAGTCATAAGTCACAATTTTTGCTTTAATTCCAACCGCCTCTAAGTCTTTTTGAATTGCTTCTGCTATTTGTTTCGGTTGCGGCATGTAAGGTCTTGCCACCGGCATTGCCCATAAGGTGGTGGTAAAGCCATTGGGATATCCCGCTTCCGCTAACAGAGCTTTGGCCTTGGCCGGATCATATTCGTAGTCTTGAATCTCATCGTTATAACCCCAAAGGGACGGTGGTAAGGGGTTCTTGGCGGGTTTGGCAAGACCGCCGTAAAAAGCATCCACTAACGCTTTTTTATTAATAGCATAGTTAATTGCCTGTCTAACTTTAACATTATCAAAAGGTTTCTTTTCCGTGTTCATCGCAAGGTACCCAACGTTCATAGAAGGTCGTAACAGTAACTGCAGGTTGGGGTCATTTTTAACCGTCTCTACATCATCAGGATTTATGTCAGTTATTGCATCCACGTTACCCGACTTTAATTCCATGAGTCGGGCCGAATTGTCGGGAATTGTACGGAAAATAACCTTGGCAAAGTTGGCTTTTCCTCCCCAGTACTCATCAAACCGCTCTAAAACCACCCGGTCATCTTTTTTCCATTCGACAAATTTAAACGGACCGGTACCCACAGGATGTTTAAAGTAATCCTGGCCGTATTTTTTAATAGCTTCTGGACTGGAAATAGCAAAGCTGGGCATTGCCAGGTTGGATAAGAAGGGAGCTAAAGGAGTTTTTAAAGTAATTTGGACGGTGTATTCATCAACCACCTTAACCTCCTTAATTACTCCCGGATAACCACCAAACATGTAACCGTAATACTCAAACTCGCCGTGATGGTAGGGATTGTTTTTATTCATCCAGCGGTCAAAATTAAATTTCACCGCTTCCGCATTAAACGGTGTGCCATCGTGGAACTTTACGCCTTTCCGGAGATGAAAAGTCCAGGTAAGCCCGTCTTTAGAAGTTTCCCAGGACTCGGCAAGCCCGGGAACCACTTCGGTATTGTCATCCTTATATTTCACCAGGGTTTCAAATATTTGCTGGGTTACATAAATTGACTCCCCATCGGTAACGTTTGCTGGATCTAGGCCTACCGGATCACCGGATTTGGCAAAAACAAATACTTTTTCTTTTGTTTCTTTAGTTTCATTTTTAGCCGTATTTCCCCCGCAAGCAGTTAATGTAAATACAAAAGCTAAAAGTACTAAAAAGGAAACTACTTTAATTTTCTGCAAAACTTTTCCCTCCTCCATTTTGCTTATTTTCTTATGCATTGCTAAAAATCTCTAAAAAATTCTATATCCCCCTTTTCACCTCCCCGCTATATAAATGGCACCTCACAACGTGCCCGTTTTCCAGTTCCACAGGTTCCGGCATAACTTCAGTACAAATCGGTTTTTTGTCAGGACAGCGGGGATGAAAACTACAGCCCGCTGGAGGATTTATGGGACTTGGAACATCTCCTTCTAAAATTATTCTTTCTTTTTTGGCCCCGGGCTCCGGTACCGGAATCGCCGAGAGTAACGCGATGGTGTACGGATGCTTGGGGTTATTAAAAATTAGATCCACCGGTCCCGATTCCACTATTTTTCCCAAATACATTACCGCGACCCGCTGGCTAATATGTTTGACAACGCTTAAATCGTGAGCGATAAAGATATAAGTTAGTCCGTATTCTTTTTGTAAATCTTCCAAAAGATTGATAACCTGAGCCTGAACGGAAACATCCAAAGCAGAAACCGGCTCATCGCAGACAATTAATTTGGGATTTAAGGCCAAAGCCCGGGCAATGCCAATTCTTTGGCGCTGGCCTCCGGAAAACTCATGGGGATAACGGTCCAAATGCGAACGGCTCAAACCAACCTTCTCGATTAATTCTTCCACCCGTTTTTTAATGTTTTCTTTGTATTTAAAAATCCGTAACGGTTCAGCAATAATTTCCGCAACGGTCATCCGCGGGTCCAATGAAGCAAAAGGGTCCTGAAAAATAATTTGCATTTCTCTTCTTTTTTTTCGCATCTCTTTTTGAGTTAATGTTAAAATGTTCTCTCCCTCAAAGATAACCTCTCCGGAAGTCGGCTCAATTAAGCGCAGAATTGCACGACCGGTCGTCGATTTACCGCATCCCGATTCCCCCACTAACCCCAAAGTTTCCCCTTTATATAACGTAAAAGACACGTCATCAACTGCTTTTAACCATCTTTTTTCTTTAAACGGACCGAAGCCCTTCCCTACCGGAAAATATTTTTTGAGGTTTCTTACTTCAAGAAGCGGCTGCATCATCCAAAACCCCCTGGTATAAGTGACAGGCAATTTTGCGGTCCGGTAATTCCCGGAAATCCGGTTTAACTTGACTGCATACTTCTTGTTTAAAGCTGCAACGGGGATAAAAAGCACATCCCCTGGGCAAATTCCCCAAATCCGGTGGTGAACCTTCAATTGGGGTTAAACGGGTCTTTTGCTCTTTAAGCCTGGGAATTGAGTTTAAAAGCCCAAGGGTATACGGATGCTTGGGGTTAGCAAAAAGAGTCTTGACATCGGCAAACTCTACCGGTCTTCCCGCATACATCACCAACACCTTGTGGCACATTTCCGCCACAACCCCAAGATCATGGGTAATCATTATGATGGAAGTCCCGTACTCTTTCTGCAGTTCCTTCATTAAAGCTAAAATCTGGGCCTGAATGGTGACGTCCAGGGCGGTGGTTGGTTCATCGGCAATTAATAAGGCCGGATTTAAGGCCAGGGCCATGGCAATCATAACCCTTTGGCGCATCCCACCGCTAAACTGATGAGGATAACTTTTAAGGCGTTTTTCTGCTTCCGGAATTCCAACTTTTTTTAATAGCTCCACAGCTTTTTCCCGGGCTTCCTTTTTACTTAACTTTTTATGTACCCGAAACACCTCTAAAAGCTGTTCCTCTATGGTAAAAACGGGATTTAGCGAAGTCATCGGATCTTGAAAGATCATGGATATTTTTTCACCGCGAATTTTGCGCATTTCTTTTTCGCTTAATTTTAAAAGATCCTCACCGGCAAAAATAATTTCTCCTCCAACTATCTTCCCGGGAGGTGAAGGAACAAGCCGCATAATAGACAGGGAAGTAACCGATTTTCCTGAACCTGATTCACCCACAATTCCCAAAATTTCTCCCCGGTTCAGGGTAAAACTGACACCATCAACTGCCCGAATTTCTTTCCCTGAACTGTAAAAATAAGTTTTTAAATCTTTTACTTCCAAAATCTTTTCCATAACCCTCGCTCCGATTTATTTTTTTAATATTATTTCACATTATTAAATAATTTTCTATTTTTTCTCATATTTCTCATTGTATACAAAAAGGGACAGTCCCTTTTTGTATAGTTTAAGTATAATTTTAGGGACTGTCCCGAAAATTATATTAGCTTATATTTATTCTTGGGACGGCCAATGCGACCGTAGTCACACTCGATACTCACTATACCTTCATTTACCATATACAGTAAATACCGGTGTACTGTTGGGTAAGCAAGGCCCACTCCTTCAGTAATTTCCTCTATAGTTTGCGGTTCCTTTTGCTCTTTGAGATACTCTACAATTAAATTGAAGGTTTTTTTATTAATTCCCTTGGCCAAAAATCCATCCTGATCTTTTTTCTCCTGTGAGCGATTTATCTCAATCATGCGCGCATGTACTTTTAGCCTGGCAATTAAATCCGGTGCCTTAATTGGTTTTAAAGCAAAGTCAGAAGCTCCCACTTCCAAAAATTTATCGGCAATTTGTTGACGTTCATCTACTGTCAGAACAATTATCGGAACCCCTTGATCAATTTCCCGAATCCTTTCCACCGTATCCAACCCATCTAACGCTGGCATGTGATAATCAACCAGCACCATATCCGGCTTTTCCCGTACAAATTTTTCAATACCTATTGCTCCGTTTTCCGCTTTAATCGCTTCCCAGCCCATAAAGGCGATAATTTCCCCCACAGTGTAGCGAATGCCTTCATCGTCATCAATAATGAGTACTTTCACCATATCCCTGGTCATCCAAACTGTGCAAAACTGCATCAGTTTAGAAGGTTGGGGTATTTGTTGTCCGCCTTTCAGACTGCCCCGGCCCCAACTGGCGGTATTTGGGACAGTCATAGCCCCTGCCCCAAGAAGCAGGAACTCACCGTGGCCTTCAGCCACCTTCTCCCATACCGCTTACGAGCATCCTCTTCAGCGGTGACAGGTCACGATATAATGGCCTGTCCAGGAGAGCTCCCGTCAGGAGGGCTACCCGCAAAACTCGCCACGGTTTGTACGGTAAGGTTTTCCCCTTTACCGCAGTACCTTCATTCCT